>QMMZ01000049.1 GCA_003647525.1 Deltaproteobacteria bacterium
ATATTATTACCGACAAAGAAGCTGCTGATATGAAGCAGGAAATGGAATTTTTTTCGCAAATCGGTGATAAGGAAGCCTATGAGGGTTTACTTGGAAACTGGGCTGATAAAATACATCCCGGCGCTTGCTTAGAGGTTGAGGCTTCTTATGAAGACTACAATTTCCATGATTCATTGATAAGAGATACAGATACAAGTGATTTTGTTCTTGCAACAGTCGAAATTGGTTTTGATGTTGATATTGCAAAGCATGTTAAAGCAAGCCTTTTCTTTTTATATGAAGAAGACGACACTGAACCAATGGATGTTGACGAGGGAATCATCACTATTGACGGAGCGGATGTGGTACCTCTTTATGTTGATTTAGGAAAAATGTATATTCCTTTTGGAATGTTTGAGAGCCATTTTATTAGAGATCCACTGACACTGGAGCTTGGAGAGACAAATGAAAGCGCTGCTGTTGGAGGTTTCAGGAATGACCTGCTTGAGCTTTCGGTTGGTGCTTTCAACGGAGATATAGATGAAACAGGAGAAGGAAGTAATCATATAGATAATTACCTTACAAGTGCATGTTTTACTCTTCCGGAAACAACAGTGCCGGATTTGAATTTAACTGCCGGTATATCCTGGGTATCTAACATTGCCGACAGTGACGGCCTTCAGGAAACCATAGAGGAAGCAGTACATGAAGCACATGAAGAGGCAACAATCAAAAATCATAGCGACGGGTTCAATATATTCTTAATAACTTCTTTTATGGATAAATATTTCTTCAATGCAGAATATCTCGGAGCCATGGATGATATTGAAATAGATACGTTTGACGAAGGGGAATCCTATAAACCACAAGCCTGGACTATTGAATTTGCTTATGGTGTTACCGACAGTCTAAATCTTGCTGTCTGTTATGAAGGAAGTAATGACTGCGGTGATTTTTTGCCAGAAAAACAATTCGGCGGAGTTGTTGGTTATGATTTGTTTAAACACACATATGTTGCTCTTGAATACTTGTACGGCAAATTTGAAAATAAAGACACAAGGCATCTGATGACTACTCAGCTCGCAATAGAATTCTAACTTAAATTGAGCGCATTTTGTTTTGAACCGCAGAATATTGAACAAGGAATGTCGAATGTCGAAGTAATGAAAAACTTTATTAAACCTCATAATTCGATATTCGATATTCGTATTTTACTAAAACCACCTGAACCTTTGAACCGTGAACTGTTAAAAATATGCACATTTCAGAAGGAGTATTATCCCCGGCCATTCTAACTGGAGGCGCAGCCCTTACAGTAATTGGCGTTGGGATTGGGCTGAAAAGCATAGATTACGAAGAAATTCCGTATATGGGTATCCTTACAGCAGGTTTTTTTGTTGCTTCCCTTATACATATACCGATTGGACCCGCTTCCGTACATCTTGTCTTGAATGGTATGCTGGGACTAATCCTGGGCTGGAAAGCATTTCCGGCCATACTGGTGGGGCTGGCGCTTCAAGCGCTTCTTTTCCAGTTTGGAGGAATAACAACGCTTGGCATTAACACTCTTAACATGGCTTTTCCTGCCGTAATATGTTATTATTTATTTGGTTGGGGAGTAAAAAAGAACTCAGGCCGGCTTGTATTTATAATAACCGCATTTGCAGCGGGCTGTTGTGCTGTTCTTTTTGCAGGAATACTTGTTGGACTTTCCCTGTATCTAAATGGCGATGCATTTTTGCCCGCAGCAAAGCTGCTTGTTGCAGCCCATCTGCCCGTGATGCTGATCGAAGGTATTTTGACTGCAACCTGCGCCCTGTTTCTAAGAAAAGTGAAGCCTGATATTTTGGAAGGTTATTATGTTTAATTGTTGCCGCTACTTGAATAAGACAGGTGCTTGCAGACAGCGGTTTGTACTTCTCTTCTTCCTGATAATTTTTGTTATATTGTTTGACATACCGGCATTTGCGCACAAGGTATCAATATTTGCCTGGGTTGAAGGCGATACGGTTTATACTCAGAGCAAGTTCAGCAGAGGCAAAAGAGCAAAAAACTCTTCTGTAATTGTTTTCGATTCAGACGGAAACAAGCTTCTGGAAGGAAAAACAGACGAGAACGGCGAGTTCTCTTTTAAGATACCAAAGAAAACCGCTCTTAAGGTGGTTCTGAAAGCATCCATGGGCCATATGGCAGAATGGACAATACCAGTTGAGGAAATCAATCTTGAGGCTGTATCAAATAATAGCAAACCTGAATCTGATATAAAAGATTCTTATGAAACATCCTCCAAGTCACAGTCAATAAATTCAGGCTCAGATCTCTCCGCTCTTTCCGAATCCCATGGAATTTCAAGACAGGAAATAAAGAGGCTAATAGATGAATCCCTGGACAGAAAGCTGTCGACTATTATGAATATGCTGGCGGATTCATACGGAGGTGGTCCCAGTCTAACTGAAATAATAGGCGGAATAGGTTACATATTTGGCCTCGTGGGTGTGGCCATGTATTTTACAAGCCGCAGAAAAAGAAATAACGATAGTGGCAGTTGAAGAATTAACAAACATCAATTCGCTGATTAATCGCATTGATCCCAGGGTTAAGATAATTGAGGTATTTTTTTTCTCCATTGTTGTGGCTGTATCAAACAGTTTGCCGGTTCTTTTGTCGGCTCTTGTTATTTCCATCGGTATTATTCTTGCGGCCGGAATACCTGCAAGAGAAATTTTCAGGCGTCTTGCACCGGTCAATATGATGATAATTTTTCTCTGGTTTTTTCTTCCCTTTACTACTGAAGGGAAACCCCTGTTTAACATCGGTACGCTCGCAGTAACTCATGAAGGATTAATATATGCATTTCGTATAAGCATCAAGTCTAATGCCATGATGCTTGTGCTGATCTCTCTTATAGGCTCAACTCCAATTTTTACTTTGGGACATGCCATGCTTGAATTAAAGATGCCCAAAAAACTGGTGCATCTTTTTTTCTTCACATACCGCTATATTCATGTCATGAACAGAGAATACATACGCTTAATAAATGCCATAAAAATAAGAGGGTTCAGACCTGGAACAAATTTGCACACGTACAGGACATTTGCTTATATACTCGGTATGCTTTTGATAAAAAGCTTTGACCGCATGCAAAGAGTGCGTAATGCCATGCTGTGCCGCGGTTTTAAGGGTAATTTTTACAGTATTAGAAACTTTTCTTTTAAAAAAATTGATGCGATTTCTGTCGCTTTGATGATCGTGATTATAATGTTACTGGGGATAATGGAGTGGACAGAAATAACCTGATCATCAATTTAACAGATATATCTTTCAGCTATCCTGGAGGGCCTGAAGTTCTTGATAAGCTAAATCTACAATTATCAAGAAATGAAAAAATAGGTCTCATGGGCTCCAACGGCAGTGGGAAAACTACTCTTTTTCACATAATAATGGGCCTGTTAAAACCTCTGTCAGGTAACATTGAAATTTTTGGGAAGCCTGCAAAAAAAGAAAAAGACTTTATAGATGTGCGCATGAGAATTGGCCTGCTTTTTCAGGACGCAGATGATCAGCTTTTCAGCCCAACCGTGCTGGAAGATGTTGCGTTTGGCCCTTTGAATCTTGGCAAGTCAAAGGATGAAGCTATTGATATTGCTCGAAAAACTCTGGAATTCCTCGATCTTGCAGGACTTGAGGACAGGCTGACATACAAGCTGTCCGGTGGAGAAAAAAGGCTGGTATCTCTGGCCACAGTCCTGGCAATGGAGCCGGAAGCACTGCTCCTTGATGAACCAACTACAGGACTTGACGACAAGACAAAAACAAATATTAAAAGAGCTCTGTCTAAACTTGATCTTGCATATATACTGATATCCCATGAATTTGATTTACTCTCAGATATAACGAATTCAATATATATAATGGACAAGGGGAAAATAATTTTTGACAAGGAAATCCATCTGCACGAGCATGTTCACGCCCATCCCCATGGTTTATACCGTCACGAGCACGAGCAAAAAAAGTGAGCAGATACACAACCCAGCTCACGCTTCCCCCGCATATCTGTCAAAAATATTATGAATGGTTTTAAGTTTGTCTGGAATTTTTACATATTATCCAGATAGAAAAACAATAAAGAAATCGAAATGTTACTTGTCAAGTATTTTCAAATTTGATAGTTATCCGTGAACCATATGCTAACTGGTTATGGCAGAAAGAAAGTGAGGTGAAGTTATGATGTTGGTCCAATAAATAAAAAAAAGAAGTAGCTGGCTTGCCTAAAGTGCCACTTAAAGAATTTCGATCATGGTTTGAAGAGTTTGATGCATCAGAATGGGACAAGCAATTTGAGAAAGACGTGGCTTCGGGAAAACTTGACGACATTACCAACAGGGCAGTGTCGGATTTCAAAAAAGGGAAATTTAAAAAGCTGTGAATCATTTTTCAATTTTAGAGGTTTTCGTACAGGCATTAATTAGGAGGACTAAAAGAGGCTATGAGTGTAAAAACAAGATAGGATTGACAATGAAAACAATAATGCTGTTAACTGGTTGCCTTGTCTGTTTTTTATGTATGGGCAGTGGGCTTGTGCAGGCAGCCGCGTCTTTTTCCTTTTTAGTCGTCGGAGACACCCGCACGGAACCCTTTTTACCTGGAGGCCAGGAGCAAAAAGTAAAGATATTGCAAGTTCTCCAAGAACGTTATCAGTCGAGTAGCAAGGACACGGAACTAACTTTTGATGCTCTTGGAGAAGAACTAGTCAGTGTAAAGATCGTTGAAAGTTGTTACATCAGAACAATGAAATACAAAAACGGTTGGCCGCAATTAATTGTGCTGACAGACCAGGAAGGCCAAAAAAATCGGGTTGTCATGCGTTCCAGCGGACGCAACTGGATAAATGACCGGATTATTGCCGAGATGCGAAAAGGAGCGGCAAATATTGAAAATGGCGCCTCATTTATTGTCCATGGAGGTGACATTCCGCTTTTTGGCTTCCAAGGTAAGTCTCTGGCTAACAACCCATATTATCAGCTTTTTGACACAGAACTTTTGATGCGGCTGCCTATAAAGCCGAATGTCCCAGCTCTGCCGGGTAATCTTTTTTCCGCGGTGGGTAATCATGCAAGTTGGGATGACAGCGAAATAATCGGCTTTCGATCAACCTTGCCATGGCTGAAACAATTTGGCTTTAGCGCCAAAAATCGCATCTACACTTTTGTCCATAATAATTGTAGTTTTATATTTTTGGATAGCGGTGGATGGAGTCCCGAGGGGACGGCTTGGTCAAGTAACTATCCAAAATTTAAAGAGCAGATGGCCTATTTGACGGATCAACTTGAGGCCGCCAAGGCCAATCGCAGGGACCATGTTTTTGTTGTTTACCACAAACCTTCCTTTAACCAGATCGGCCATGATCCGCTGCCAGAAGATCAAAATCCCCATGAATACCTTAAAAAATACGCTTCGGAGTGAGCCTGATGTGACTGTAGTCAAAAAAACGGCATTATTCTCCCAAAACATTAGAGGGTTACAGATGGTGGGATATAAGGAAATACAAGATGCACTGGGACCCGATCCTTGAGTCTGCTAAAAATATGGATGCTGATTCTAAACCAAATATTATTGTAATCTGTGGTCCAACCGGTTTGGGCAAGACCGCTGTTTCAATTGAACTCGCCATAGATTTGCATGGAGAGATTATTGGCGCTGATTCAATGCAGATATACAGATATATGGATATAGGCACGGCCAAGGCGACTCTTGATGAGCAGGTTCGAGTGCCTCACCATTTTATAGATGTTGTTGACCCTGATGAGTCTTTTGATGCCGCTATGTTTGCGAAGATGGCCGGCGAGATGATAATGAAGCTGCATGCTGATGGTATTGTTCCATTTGTTGTCGGGGGCACCGGCCTTTATATTAAAGCTCTTGTGCATGGCCTGTCCCATGCAGGGCCGGCAGATACGGATATCCGAAAACGTCTAAAAGAAGCGGAATTGCTTCATGGCTCCGGATTTCTTTATGAGAAATTAAGCAAATGTGATCAGAAGGCAGCGGAAAAGATACATCCGAATGATACATACAGGATAATCAGGGCTCTTGAGGTGTATGAAGCAACAGGCATGGCTATCTCGCAATACAGCAAAGATCACGGGTTTGAAAAAAGGCGTTTTAATGTTTTAAAAATTGGCCTTCATATTGAACGGGAAGCTCTATATGATCGTATTGATCGAAGAGTTGATGTAATGATAGAAGATGGGCTTGTTGATGAGGTGAAGATGCTGCTTAACATGGGTTATTCTGAAGACCTCAAATCCATGCAGTCAATAGGTTATCGTCACGTGGTTGATTTTATTAAAGGTCGTATTCCCTGGGAAGAGACTGTTCGCACATTGAAACGGGACACCAGAAGATATGCAAAGCGCCAGATGACATGGTTTAAGGCTGATCCAGAAATTGTATGGGCGGAACCAGGGCAGATAGATTATATTAAAGAAATAATAAAAAATTTCGTAATACTTAACGATCTCTAATGCACTCAAACAGTTTCCTGTTTTTAATGTATTACACCTGAAGCTCACGCACCGATAGTTTCTATTTCATAAAGCTAAAGTGGTACAAAATTTCTTGCAAAGAGCTAAGAGATAATAAATAGTGACGGTTCAGGGTTCAAGGGTTCACGGTTTTTTTATCAATTTTATCAGACATGCTTAGGCATGACTATCAGCTCGCCCGGAGGGCGCTAACTATCCATGAAAGTAGCTATTGCACAGGTAAATACAGTAATCGGTGATTTCAAATATAATTTTGACAAAATAATCTATTTTGCCAATAAGGCAAAAGACCTTTCATGTGATCTGGTGGTATTCCAGGAGCTGGTTATTACAGGTTATCCGCCCCGTGATCTTCTTGAAAAAAAGGATTTTGTTGATGCCAATCTTGGCTGGCTGCATAAGCTTGTCGGCTCAATAGATGGTATAGGGGTTATCTGTGGATTTGTTGACAAGAATCCGAATGATGAAGGCAAGCCCCTTTACAATACAGCCGCTTTATTTGAGGACGGCGAAATACTGCATAAGGCATATAAAAGACTTCTTCCAACCTATGATGTTTTTGATGAAAGAAGGTATTTTGAACCAGGCCGGTCATTCGAGGCTTTTCCGTACAAAGGACGCAGGATAGGGCTGACCATCTGTGAAGATGTCTGGAACGACAAAGACTTTTTCAGGAAAAGAATATACCATATAGATCCTTTGTCTTTGATGATAGAAGATGGCGCTGACCTTATAATAAACATATCTTCTTCTATTTTTCATGCCGGCAAGAGAGAGCTCAGGCAAAAGATGCTTGGCGCAGTGGCTAAAAAATACAGTGTTTCCATAATATATGCAAATCAGGTGGGTGGAAACGACAGCTTTATTTTTGATGGAATTAGTACTGTTTTTGATCGGAGTGGAAAGGTAATTACCAGGGCCAGTGATTTTAAAGAAGACCTTGTAGTTTGTGATTTAAAAGATTCTAAACCATCAGGCGATATGCATCCTGTTTCGGATTCAGAGACGGAATCTCTCCTGAAAGCTCTAATTATGGGTACCCGGGACTATGTAAAGAAGTGTGGCTTTTCAAAGGTAGTTGTAGGGTTGAGCGGCGGGATTGATTCAGCATTGACCGCACATATCGCTGTGATGGCGCTTGGCCCTGAGAATGTAATGGCTGCATTCATGCCGTCACAATATACTTCCAGAGAAAACCTCGAAGATGCAAAGCAACTGGCGGAAAATATCGAAATAGAGTTGGTGCAGATTCCAATAGACAATATTTTTAAAGAATTCCTGAAATTTCTTTCACCTTCTTTCAATGAGAGTGATCCCGGTATTACGGAGCAGAATATACAGGCTCGAATCAGGGGCACCATTCTCATGGCCCTTTCAAACAGGCACGGTTCGCTTCTTCTTTCCACGGGAAACAAGTCAGAGGTTGCAGTTGGCTATTGCACCATGTATGGAGATATGAATGGAGGGCTTGCTGTAATTTCAGATGTTCCAAAGACACTGGTCTATGAACTTGTCCGCTATATAAATACAGATAAAGAATATATTCCAAAACGCATAATAGAAAAAGCGCCTTCTGCGGAGCTAAAGCCGGGCCAGCTTGATCAGGATGACCTGCCGCCTTATGAAATACTTGATTCCATTTTAAAGGGATACATAGAAGACTTCAAAAGCGTTGAAGAGCTTGTTGATATGGGATTTGACCGGAAGCTTGTGAAGGATGTTATTTCAAGGATTGACAGGAATGAGTACAAGAGGCATCAGGCGGCTCCGGGTCTTAAGGTTACATCAAAGGCATTTGGTTATGGAAGGAGATATCCCATTGCCAAAAAGATTGCACCGTATTTATAGATCACTTAACGTCTAATTTGTTTTCTGTTAGCCGACACCTGATTTTCCAATGCTGTTGATTTAAGCGCATTTCGTTTTGAACCGCAGAATATCGAACAAGGAATAATGAATGTCGAAGTAATGGAAAAACTTATTAAACTTCATAATTCGACATTCCTTGTTCGATATTCGCATTTTACTAAATTAATTGTTTAAGTCAGCGCTGCTTGAAGGAGCTAAGGCAATGCCTTCCTTTGAACCCGTTTATATTGAAACCCATAAAAAGGGATTGCTTAAAAAAAAGATAAAAAAGGCACGTGAAATAATGAAGGCCTGCGTCCTGTGCCCCAGAAA
>QMMZ01000050.1 GCA_003647525.1 Deltaproteobacteria bacterium
GCAGAAGGAGCGGAAAGGACAAGGCCGAAAACAGAGCGCCGCGCGCATTGGCCTGTGCGATCATAGCTGCTACCAATGTAGTTCCGGCGCCAAGGCCAAGGCCGCCGGTAACCATCATGGCTACAAAACAGCCTGGAAATTTGATTTTATATCCCATCAATAGAATAAATGCCGGCACAATAATCAACTCCAGAACGCCCAGCATGCTCAGGTTGAAAAACAGCTTTCCAAGAAATACCGCCTGGGGCCGGGCTGAAAGCTTCAAAATATCCATCGTGCCCGATTCCTGTTCTTTGACAAAGGAACGGGAAAGGCCTGAAAGCGCGGAAAAAACCAGTATTATCCACAGCAGCACCGCGTATAAAAAAGGTCTTTCCGATTCCTCGATGCGGAAAGAGCCTATTGAAAAACTTACGGCCACAAGAGTGGTCAAAGCAAACATCAGGATTGAATTCACCGCGTAACGTGTTCTGAATTCGCTACGTAAATCACGAAGCCAGATAGCAACGGCTTCAGCTAGATAGGTTGACGATACTGTCTGCGTAATCTACCTCCCGTTTTTCGTTGGATGCAATTACGGTAATTCCGCAAGTCCGTTGATCTGAAATAATATTTTTTACACTTTTTATTCCTCTGCTGTCAAGATTGCATCCCGGCTCATCCAACAATAAAAAGGGGGGCTTGTGAATAAGGGCCTGAACAAGTTTCAGGCGCTGCTTCATTCCAGATGAAAAAGTTCCGCATATTTTCTCAGCGTGCTTAACCAGATCAACCCTTTCCAAAATATTGAAGCAGCTCTTGCGATCATAGGCAACACCCCTGACCCTGCAAAAAAACTCCATGTTTTCAAGAGCGGTTAGTTCATCATATAGAGCCAGCGCCGGCGCAACCATACCGACATATTGCCGCCTGAATTTTTTGGGTATTGGCTTATTATCGCAAAACATTTCAACCTGACCTGCCGAAGGCCTGACAAGACCGGCAATAATACGCAGCATGGTGCTTTTCCCGGACCCGTTCCAGCCGGTAATTGCCACAACATCGCCTGAGTTCAATACAAAGGAGACATCTTTAAACAAAATTGTTGAGGAAAAGTGTTTGCCGATACCGGTGACTTTAAGGGTGCACATTGTTAGCAACTCATTAATCTCTCTTGGTTACATATAAGATCCAGACACCCTAAACTCGCATAATTATCTGAAATAATCAATAGATAATCTGTCAATAGCTAATTCCCCTCTTTACTAAAGGGGAGTCAGGAAGGATTTTTTCGCAACTTCTTGAATTTCCATCAAATCCCACTAAATCCTCTTTAAAAAAGGGGACTTTGGACTCTCAAGTTAAAAAAATATAATATATTCCTTTTGCTTCTATGTGTCAATTAAAACCGCTCTGTCCGGCACGTCATGAGAAGGATCTGCCATATTTTCTTGTAGGCACACAGGGAGGGGGGCGCTCCCTGCTCTCTGTCTCCTGTTGTTCCGTGGTGAACTTTTACAATTTCTTGTAATTTTTTATTACAAATTTTTGTAATCTTTCCAGTAAAATCAGATTTTGTAATTATTTGATAAATAGTGCATGAAATAAAATATCTATTCCAATAATCTATAATTACAGTGCGTTAACAACTTCGCTAAAATAAATATTATATGGTGCAATACTTGCTTCTTATCTGGCACAACACTTGCTTAACAACAATAACAGTTCGGGAAATTAAACGCTACAACTCATAAAAACCTTCATATCTGCAAATTAAAAAAAGGAGGAAACTATGTTTATGAAAAGAAAAAAATTACTATCATGGAGTTTGGCAATTGTGATATCCCTGCTTCTTGGGGGAGGGGGAATAGCTTATGCAAAAGTAACCGGTGTGTGCGCTAACTGCCATACAATGCACAACAGCCAGAACGGCACCCACATGATAATAAACACTGATATAGACGGCACCAGCGGTGGCATTCATGGGGGTGGGTATCCCAGCCTGTTAAGAGGTAGCTGCGTGGGTTGCCATACTGGAGCCAACAACGGAACTAACACTACCCCTTATGTTTATAATACGGGTATTGTAAGCTATGGTACTGATACTTTGGCTGGTGGTAACTTTAAGTGGGTTGTTACTGATGACGCAAAAGGTCACAATGTAAAGGGAATTCCTGGTATGACCGGTGATCTTACTTTAACAGATGGAGCGCCTGGTGATAAGAATGGTGGTGGACTTTGCGGTGATAGCTGCCATAAAACTCTGTTTGCACCAGTGGACACTGTTGAACTCGCTACTGGATGCGAAGGCTGTCACCTTCCTAAACACCATGCTCCTCAACAGGCTGCCGGCGATACTGCTGTAGAAGCAAATGGTTACTACAGATTCCTTGCCGGACATACTCCTGGAAATGGTGTTCACGGTATTGAAGATAGTGACTGGGAGTTGACTAATAGTGCTTCCGATCATAATGAATATCTTGGAAGTACTACTTTGACTGCTAATACCATGACTGGGTATTGTGTCGGCTGTCACGGCGATTTCCATACTCAGCAAGACGGTAATGGCGAGTGGATTCGACATCCATCTGACGCGGTCATACCAAACTCCGGAGAATATGCAGCTTACATTTCTTACGATCCTAATGTTCCTGTAGCAAGACCTGATTTAACTTCTATAGGAGCTGCTGGAATAGTAGTCCCAGGCACAGACATGGTCATGTGTCTGTCCTGCCACAGACCGCATGGCAGTCCTTATAACGATATGCTTCGTTGGGACTATGACGGCATGGTAGCTGGTGGTGGTGGTGGTGCCGACGGCACTGGTTGTTTTACATGCCACTCTGAAAAGGATCAGTAGGCCAAGCCCTGGAGAGCGCATGTTGGCTCAGACTTAAGCCAATAGAGCCTTTTCTCTCCAGATCACTCTTTCTCCTGGTTCCTCAATGTACCGGGGAACCAGGAGAAATACCCGCCATACAAAATCGTAAAATTTCACACTTCCAAAAAAACAACAGCCGAACCACACTAAGAGTGATTCGGCTGTATAACTTTCATCCTCTACCACATAATATTACGTAGAAAAAGTTAGTTAACTAATTTACAGGTAAATTATGAGCTATGCCATGGCAATCGCCGCACTTGGCTGTATCGTGCATCATCCTCTTTGAATGAGGCATTCCGTGACATTCGCTGCATAGCGGTATTCTCTTATGTGCTGAATGACATTCTGAACACTTAACATCAGTGTGCTTAGTGTAATTATTCTGCAGTAAGCCATATGCCTGATCATGACAGCCTGCGCAAATAAGATTTGGCGTATCCTTCTCGCTATAGGTTATCTTAGCGGGCATATGAACCGGGTGACAACTCATACAAGCATTATCATCCATCGCAAAACCAGGGCTGTGAGATTCGTGGCATTCATTACATTGAGGTATATAGCCATGTTTTACGTGATGACAATCTGAACATGTAACCTCTGTAGTATGTCTGCTGACATTATCAGTAATTTGTTTGCTCTCTTTTGTATGACAAGACATACAGGCATTATTGCTTAACGCTACGCCGGGAATAATCAGTGGTGCATGAGGATCTGTATGGCATGAAGCACAATCCACTAATGGAGTTTCTTTTGTCCCCTCGCCGTGAAATACTTCGTGACAGGTTTCACATTTCGGTATGGCTGTCTCATATGGACGCTTTTTGGGGTTAAAAACATGGAACTCCTTATGACAGTCAACACATTCTATCTGATGTTTTCCACCAGCATCTTTAAGTCGGTCAAACACAGCAATATGGCACTGTGCACACTCAGCTACTGAATGAAGAGGCTGAGGCTGAAAATCATATAGATTAGCGACCTTTTTCTCTTCTTTTTTTGCGATATCGGTTACTGCCGTAGGCGTCGGTACAACGGCCTTTTGACATCCCACTGCAACAAGTAATAGTACTGCAATAGCTATAACGCTAAAAGCTATGGCTCCCCTTTTTACAGTCTTCATCTACATCACCTCCATTAATTTCTCAAATCATGGGCTATACCATGGCATTGCCCGCATTCAGGATATTTCTTTAACATCTTAACCGGATGGGGTTGGCCATGGGGTATCTTACATGAAATACATGCCGGAAGCATCTTGTGAACATCTCTATGACAATAGACGCATGATAAATCCTTATGTTTACTTGTATTATTGTTCAACAACGTATATGCCTCGCTGTGACAGGCGGCACAGTAATGCGAAGGTGTTTCCTGATTATAAGTTATAACGAGTGGCATATGTACAGGATGGCATGAAAGGCAGTCATCTACATTCATATCTTCGGTATGTTTTTCATGACATTCCATACATTCTGGGATATAACGATGTTTTGTGTGACATTCATTACATGCCAGGTTTGTATGAGCACTGGGATTCTCTTTAACTTCAACTCCTTGCTTTTCATGGCATGTCAGGCAGGGAGCTGATACTTCGCCTTCTATAATTAAATCCAGAGGAGCATGGGTATCTGAATGACATGATCCGCAATTTTCAAGAGCATAATGAGGACTGTCGCTATGACATACACTGCAATCAGGAATAGCGTTTTTACCCTCAGGCGGGTGCTCTGTATGGCAATCCAGACAGCCGACTTCTGTTTTATGCTTATTCCCACTGGCAGCTATTGTCGCAGGTTGTTTGTCGTGACATTTAATACAATCGGAATCCGAAAGCGAGAAGCCTTCCTGGTTTGCTGCCAATGCGCCAGAGCTGTAAATAATCAGCACCAATAACGAAAATAAAATTCCTGTTTTCTTTCTCATATCTTCCTCACAACCTGTTGCTTATCCATAACTAAAAAGCCCATCCTTACTTTACAGTGGAATGGGGATGACGACGATACTCAAAATTTACTAAAACGCCCAGTAAATATTAAGAAAATAATTGGTCTCAAGCAGTGAATCAATAGCATCACAAATTATCTTATGTCAAGTTTTTTCTTACCAACTAAATCATTCCATATGACCGTTTAATAATCCTGGAACTCCTTCCACATCACGGCCTGATCATTTGGTGCCTATCTCTCCTAACCCATAAAGACTAACTATAAATCCATATCTGCGGTCACTTTCCTCCTCATCTTCGTAAAAACACCTGATAGACCAGCACTGTGATTCATATAAAAACCCAAGAACGCTTCTTATATCTCTACCATCATATATATTACGTTCATATTCACCAAATACTTCAAGGCTGTCTGACATCTTTAAATTAATATTACAATAAATAGACTCTCTTGAATCAAGTGCATATCTGTGTTCAACAAATAACCTGTCCCCTCGATAATCCGATAAAGTTACTGCAACATTACGAGACAGGAAAGAATTTTTATACTGGCACCATTCTGCATCAGCCTGCAAAGACCAAGATTTTGCAGGTGAAAGCTCAAGTTCAGCATAAATGGGAGAAAATGGCTCAAAATTGTCGCCTCTTGCCTCACCAATGTCATAACTCTGTTCTATCAAAAAACGGCAGAACTCATTATAATTATAACTTACGGGCTCATCATTTTCTTCATCTACAACCCCGTTTTTTTGTTCCGTATTTTCCTTTGATCTTGAGGTAAAGGTGTTTGTAATTGAATAGGTAACCAGGTTGTTTTTCTCAATAGTGTCTGGATATTCTTCCTGGTCCTGCTCAGGTGTGTAATCATAAATAATTTGCGGCCCAATTGAATGTTTGATTCTGTTTATGTTCTTTCCATTTATATTGTATATCTTATAAATTTCAGTAAATAGATCCAATTTTATGTCATAAATCTGCCTGCTCAACATCTTATTTGTTTCTATTATCCCATCCGAGAAATCATCAACATACCAAACCGTCTCTCTTAAGCCAAAAGATGGTTCAAAACTAAAGTAACTTCTGAAATTGTAAGGAAGATAAAACCTTGGATACAAATCCAGGCAATGGAACCTGTTCCCATCTTTACTGTAAGAGTACAAATATTCAGAATCGAAATCTGTATAAAAAGGTGTTTTATATATCTGCTGCTTTGATGCATTAAATCCAATTAACGGCAGTTTATGTAAAGTTGTATTCACACCACCCTGACGTCGATTAATGACATTATCATACCATCGCAGCTCAGCATTAAGGCTATACTGTGACCAGCTCTTGTTAATGTTCAAGCTGTTTACCCTTGTGGAATCATCGTATTCATCAATATCTCTGCCAAAATTATCAGAATAATAATTGCTTGTTTCTTTAAACCCTGTATATCCATCTTTGAATTCATGCAGGTAATCTTGATCACTAATAATATCGATATCCAATTTTGCAAAAAACCCAAAAGGCATGGCCTGATCATGCTTCCATCTGAACCAGTAGCGGTCGCTATTTGGTCGCAATACGCTATCCGATCTATAACCCCATTCCTTACTGGATTCCAAAATGCCTGTTTCCTCAAAGTGTTGGGTACCGTCATCTACTTTTTTATCTTTCAAAAAATCGTACATCACAGTCCCTTTAGAATCATTGTCTAAAACATACCTGTATTCAAAAGCAACTTTGTCTCCACGGCGCCCCATATGGTATAAATAAAAGGTTGCGTCCGAGCTTTCATTTATAGCCCAATAAAAAGGCTGATTATATTCCTCCCATTTTCGCTTTGAATATCCAATTTGTGGCGGCAGTAAACCTGACTGGCGTTTTTGTTTGGCTGGAAAAACGAGAAAAGGAGTATAAAGGAGAGGCATCTTTTTTGCCCAAAGAGTTGCATGGCTAATAAAACCATAACCTTCCAGCGTAACTTTCAGATTTCTTCCAGTAACTTTCCATGCCGGCCTTTCACCATCACATGACGTCAGGCTGGCTTTATCAACAAAATAGCTGTTTTCCCCAAGCTTTTTTATCTTATTCCCTTTTATATAAAAATGGTTTTCTTTAAGAAATACAGTTCCATTATAGATTGTCCCAATCTCAGCCTCCAAATCCATTTCCATGCGCTCACCGGTTAATACATCCTCCCCCGCTGTCATTATCACGTGACCAACTGCAAAAACCTCCATGGTATTGTAATTAAAACTGACAAAATCAGCAGTCAGTTTCCTGCCTTTTTTTGTTATGACCGCATTGCCTTTTGCAATATATTGATCGGTTTTATGGTCGTAGTTCATTTCTTCTGCAGCGATATGCCAGGGTTCTGCAGAATCATCATCAAAAAATCTATCCTGAATTTCAGCGCAAACACAAACAGGAATGGCAGTCAAAATAATGAGTAAGATAGAAATGCGAGCCATGGGGAAAAGGCAATTAAATCCATTCAATACGACTATCTGAATTTTTTCTTTCAACAATTTCTCCTATAATATAGCTCTTTTCGCCCATAGCGCTGAGTCTTTCCAGCACATCCTGGGCAACTTCTTCAGGCAATACAGCTATCATACCGATACCATTATTAAAAGTGCGCAGCATTTCTTTTTCAGATATCTTGCCGGCCTGCTGCAAAAATGGAAAAACAGGAGGAATATCCCAGCTTCCCTTTCTTATCACAACATTACAATATTTAGGAATAATTCGAAGGATATTATCGCCGATACCTCCACCTGTTATATGCGCAAGACCCAAAATAGGAACATCTCTGTGAATACGATAAATAGTATCTGAATATATTTTCGTTGGAATAATTAGTTCTTCTCCCAAAGTTTTGCCTAACTCAGGCACATAACTATCAATTTTTAACTTTAAAATATCAAAGCATATCTTGCGTACAAGTGAATATCCATTACTGTGAAGCCCGCTTGATGCAATACCAATAAGTTTATTACCTGCGCGAACCTCAGAACCTTCAATAATTTTACTGTTATCTACGATTCCTACAGCGAAACCAGCCAGATCGTATTCGTTATCTTTATAAAATCCAGGCATTTCAGCAGTTTCGCCACCTATTAGAGCGCATACAGCCTGTCTGCAACCCTCAGCAACTCCCTTTATGATTTCAGTTACAGTATCTGTTTTCAGTTTGCCTGTTGAAAGATAATCAAGAAAGAAAAGCGGTTTTGCCCCCTGAACAACAATATCATTGACACACATTGCGACAAGATCAATACCAACTGTATCGTGTTTACCCATCATAAAAGCAATTTTAAGTTTGGTGCCGACACCGTCTGTCGAGCTAACAAGAACCGGCTTTTCCATACCGGCAATATTGAGCGAAAAAAGGCCCCCGAACCCTCCTATTTCACCAATAACACCGGTTCTGGGGGTTTGTTTTGCTATTTCTTTAATTTTATTGACCAGGGTATTTGCTTTGTCTATATTTACACCTGCATCAGCGTAAGTAAGAGAATCAGTCATATAAATCTCCCAGGGTGCAATACAAAAAAGTGACATTTTTTAGATAAAGGATGTTTTTCATATAACATACTGATTTAATGTCGAATGTCGAATGTCGAACAGGGAATGTCGAATTATGAAGTTTTATTCTCGTTCTTTTTGGCAGTGCCTATACTTTAAGCTCGATTAGCCGTTCCTCAAGATCAAATTTGTCCAGTTCCTTCGACATTCATAATTCTCTGTTCGACATTCGACATTCAAAAAATGCCCTTTACTATCTTATTAATTACTTTTTTGTATTGCACCCAATCTCCCCAAATTACTATCAAAGCCTTATAAAATTTGAA
>QMMZ01000051.1 GCA_003647525.1 Deltaproteobacteria bacterium
AATTATTGTCCCACATTCTTTTTTAAAAATTTAAGATTTTCAATAATGATTCCCACAATTTTATTGTAACCACTTGGAATACATAGGAACATTAATTTAACAAGCAAAAATCATGCCAAGTCCATGAATTTTGTGGAATTTATTTTTCGAAAACTCAAGTACACGACGTTTGGAGAAATAAAAATATTTGAACAAGCATTTTTACTGGATTTATGCGGCAAAGATTTGACGGATCAAGAGCCACTTGAAAGCGCCAATATACATCAAAGACATTCCGAAAATTTACAGCCTAAGTTGAGCGATTTTTTGCGAAGATATGTGCTGAGATCTTGATGCATAAGGATTTGCAAAAACCGCAGACATACCCGTGGATATGTCGAGGATTTTTGCGAAGCCTTTATGCGCAAGAGATCGGTGCAGATCAAGAAAAAAACCGCTCAATTTAGGCTATAGGTAGCGCATGCATCTTCTGACTCCCAGGCTGTAACACGTGTAACTTTAATATTATCATGGCTGATAATTTTTTTCTTAAGTTCATGTGCTATATAATAGGCAATGTTTTCTGAAGATGGGTTGTCGTTGCGAAAGAAGTCAAGTTCGTTAAGAAATTTATGGTCAAGCTTTTCTATAATTTCTGAGAGATAGCTCTTAAATTCCCCGAAATCAATTAATACACCGGCATTGTTTAAGGTTTTTCCTGCAACACAGACTTCAATCTTCCAGTTGTGTCCATGCATGTTCTCACATTTTTTTGCCACCATCTTAAGTTGGTGGGCTGCGGCAAAATGTGTAATAATTTTTAATTCAAACATTTTTATTTTTTTAATAGTCCACCACGGATTTTCACGGAATTACACTGAATTATCGTAACTATTCAGGTTGTTGCATTTACTCATTGGTTACAGTTTTCAGTGAAACTCTGTGTCGTTCCGTGGTAAACTTTCACCTTTTTTATCTCGCTATTTTCGCGCTGCTGCCTTTAAGAATATTTTTTAATCGGGTGGCAACTTTGCCTGATTCAAGTTTTTCAAATTCCCTGAGCAGCTTTTCCTGTTTTTTGTTCAGATTCGTGGGGGTTTTAATGACTATCTGAATGATCTGGTCGCCGCGTTTGTCGGTTCTGAGAGAAGGGATGCCCTCGCCTCGGAAGCGGAATAAATTACCAGGCTGCGTACCTTTTGGGATTTCGAGTTCCTTTTCACCATTTAAGGTGGATACTATTATTTTATCGCCGAGAGCAGCCTGCACGAAAGAAAGTTCTACCTGGCATATTATATCTGTATTATCGCGTTGAAAGAATTTATGAGGTTTTACATTTATAAAAACGTAAAGATCTCCATGAGGGCCGCCATATATTCCCGCTTCTCCTTCTTCTGTAAGTCGGAGCCTGGAGCCTGAATCAACTCCTCCCGGAATTTTTACTAAAACCTTTTTTTTGTCTTTGATCCGTCCTGTTCCACTGCAATGTAAGCAAGGGTGAGTTGTGGCTTGCCCCCTGCCATGACATTGAGGACAGGTTGTTCTAACTGTAAAGAAACCCTGGGAGCGGGAAATCTGGCCTGTGCCCTGACAATAGGAGCATCTTTCCATATGTGTGCCCGGTTCGCAAGTACTGCCGTTACATATGGGGCATATTTCCATTTTTTCGATAGTTATATTTTTTTCCGTTCCAAAAGCTGCTTCCATAAAGCTGAGCGCTAAATCGTAACGAAGATCCGCCCCTCTTTTTGCATTGCCCCTTGAACTCCTTCCGGTACCAAAGCCGAAGAAATCCTCAAAAATGTCTCCAAAACTTGAAAAAATATCTTCAAAACCGCCGAATCCTGAAAAACCCGTTCCTTCAAGTCCCTGGTGGCCGTACTGGTTATATATCTGGCGCTTATTTGGATCATGCAGAACTTCATAGGCTTCAGCAGCTTCTTTGAATTTTTCTTCAGCCTCTTTGTTGTTGGGATTTCTGTCCGGATGGTATTTTAGGGCTAGTTTTCGATAGTTTGCCTTGATCTCATCTGCTGTAGCATTGCGGTTTATGCCCAGAATTTCATAATAATCACGTTTTGTAATCATTTATACCCTGATAGTTTCCTTAGGTATGTTGTCATTATGTTTATATTGTGATAATTTTACGTTTTAATAGTAAGTTTAATTTTATAAAATAATGCAAAAAACGGAGTTGTCAATGAAGGATATGGAGTTGCCCTTTATAAGGAAGATGTTTGACTCAATAGCGCCCAGGTATGATTTGTTAAATCGCCTTTTAAGTTTAAGCCAGGATATTTACTGGAGAAGGACTATGGTATCAGCGATTGAGTCGCCTGATAATGGAGTGCTGCTTGATGTGGCTTGCGGAACAGGAGATGTTGCAATTGAAATTTTGCGTCAGAAAGGAACAGGGGTTTCAATTTTTGGCGTTGATTTTTCTCATAATATGCTTATGTCTGCAAAAAATAAAACAAAATCAATATCAGACACCCCCAATATTTATCTTTTAGCAGGGAATGCCTTTAATCTTCCATTCAGGGAAGAAACATTTGATGCTATAACCATTGCATTCGGGATTCGTAACATTTGTGACAAACTATCAGTACTAAAGCTATTTTATGACAGTTTGAAATCAGGCGGGATGTTGCTTGTGCTTGAGTTAGCTACACCCCCAAAGGGATTTTTATTGTCAGCTTATCTTTTTTATTTCAAGATAATTCTTCCTTTAATAGGCTGGTTTTTATCCAGGAACCTGAAGGCATACCAGTATCTTCCTTCTTCTGTCGCTAAATTTCCAGACCCAAAAAGTTTTGCTGCAATGATGCGTTCAGCGGGATTCATAAATGTTAGATGGAAGAGTTTAACAATGGGAATCGCCAACCTGCATGTGGGTTATAAAAAAAAATAACAGACAACTGTATATAAGGCAATATTTTTATTGCCTGAAAAAGCTGCGGATAATACTTTGGCCTAAATTGAAGCACCTGGAAACAAAAACAATAAAAAATTCTTGATTATTATTCAGTTCCGGCTACAATATTTATAACTACTCTGGTACACATTTCACGCTTAAAAGTCGACTAACCCTGAATCTATACCTGCATTGTTACGAAATATAAAGAGATCAAGCAAGTCAATTTCTGTTGCTGTGAATAAGTTGATAAAGTCAGGAGAATAATTTGATCAGAAACGCAAATATAAAGGATATAAAAGCGATTCATGGCCTTCTTCAGAACTATGGCAAAAAAGGCGAACTTCTTCCCCGACCCCTGAGTGAGCTTTATGACCATTTGAGGGATTTCATTGTATATGTGGATAATAATGAAGGCGAAGGAAGAGTATTGGGCTGCTGTGCCTTGCAGTTCTGCTGGGAGGATCTTGCAGAAATACGATCCTTGGCGGTGCATCCTGATTATCTGGGGAAGAGAATTGGTTCAAAACTGGCTGAGGCGGCTCTTGCCGAGGCAAAATCCTTTAATATAAAAAAAGTATTTACGCTTACCTACCTACCGGAATTTTTCGAGAAATACGGTTTTGTAAAAATACCCAGATCAGAGCTTCCTCTCAAGATATGGGGAGATTGTTTATTGTGTGTTAAGTTCCCAGACTGCGATGAGATAGCAATGATGAAAGAATTATATAGACTTTCAGATAAATAATTATCTGAAAGTCTATAGTTTGGCTACGTATAGATTATGTTAAATGGAAGAGGAGGATATTTCCAGACACCCGTTTTGGGAATTATATGTTGAGCGCTGACTGTTAGCCAGTATAGATCGGGATTAAGTTCATGAAGTTTGCCATCATCAGGCGGCCTTGAACAGTTTGTACAGGAATAGGTTGCCTGAAATATAAAAATACCGTCCTTTCCTTCACGTGCAACCATATAGTTCTTCTTGAAAGCGCTTGGCGTAAGGCTGTTTGTCTCTGCAATGCGGTGTAATTCTTCGTCTGTAAACTTCATAAGAATTGACCTTGATACTCCTCTTTCGGAAATCCGCATCAAAGCCCTTGATTCGCTGCTTCCTACATACACGGTACTAATACATGGAATTTTTTTCAGATACTGGGCTGCCACAATAGCAGCAGTTCTTCTGCCGCCTGCAGTGATATGAAGTCCATAGTATTCGAAAAATTTTTTTTGTATATCTTCTGCGTAGTTATCTCCCTTTTCATACAAATCTTTTGATATATAGCGAAGACTTTGGGCCAGGGCTTCGGCCGCATCTGCAATAGGCCAGTCAATTTTTACATGAAAATGAGAAAGACTGTAGCGGTCTCTTTTCTTAATGCCAGGAGTTCTTTGAATAAGAAGGGCATAATCGACTGGAAGAAGAATTTTAATAAAATTATAAAAATGAACTGAATCGAGGTATTTCTGATTTCTGTCAAACTTGTCTGAAAGTTGAAGTGTTTCGGAATGAAGAAGATTAGTCTTGGTAGTCTTGTTTACGTCGAAAAATCTTATATACTTCTTGTGAACAGCGGGAATTGTATCTTCAAGAAAAATTACTATAAAAGCATTTTGATGTTCATATTCCACGTCAGGAATGCGGGCACGGGGTTTAAGCTCACGCTTTTCAACAAAAGGGTAGGGGATGCTTTTGTGTAGAAAATTTTTATAGGAATCTATAAGAGCATAGCTGACCATGAATTGGTCAAGCTCGTCTCTCAATAGTTCGTAATACGAACGTCTTAATTTATTTGCCTGACTGAGCCCTTCTCTTACAGTCCAGAATGCCAATTTTTCTCCTTTCCTGATGCTTGTCTCTGATCTCTGACAACTGGAATATTATTATCATTGTTTTAGCTAATCGTCAACAACTACAACTTTTGACCGAGCCCTTAGCCTTTAGTTCCATTAATTTTTTCTATCCATCTATATAGATTTTCTTTATAACGAAAAGCTATAAATATTAATACAATGCATATGACAAGAATAAGCGCAAACATTTTATAGCTGTGTTCAAGAAGCAATGCGCCTTGAAGGCTTAATAGCAATGTTCCCGGCATACGTCCAATAGAAGAGAGGATCATGAAAAACTTGATTGGAATAGCGCTGAATCCAAGGAAAAAGCAGAGATAGTCTTTGGGAAAGCCGGGCAAAACAAATAAAATAAAAACAGCGATAACGCCCTGACGTTTTATGATGGTGTCAAACCTCTTTAGTTGCCTGGCTGGAATAAGTTTTCTGACATAACGTTCTCCTAAAAATCGTCCGATTAAAAAATTTATCCATGATCCTATAGTAAGGCCAATGCTTGAATATATAAACCCCGTGGTTATTCCAAAAAGATATCCTCCAATAAAGCCGCTTGCTTCACCGGGAACGGGCGCGAACAGAACTTGTAATACCTGAACTATAATGAAAATCGCAGGCGCTCCTATTCCATTTGCATAGGAGGTTATAAAGCTTTCGATTTTTTCCTTATCGGTAAGAAGATGGTAATATTGAGTAATATATTTTAATAAAGGTTTGCCGTATATGTATCCGACCAAAGCAAAGACACATACAGCGGCAAGAAATAGAATTATATATTTGCAGGTAGAGTGTTTATAGATCAAAAGGAATTTGCACATTTTTTAAATTTGTACGAGTACACAAAAAATTACAAGTGCCTAAAGTGAGCTAAAGTGCCTAAAGTGAGCTAAAGTGCCTAAAGTTGAGTTACGCCTTCGGCGTGTTGATTGATAACTCAAAGCTACTTAGAGTTTGCCCTCTCGTGTATTTATGTCTTAAGAAATATATAAAATGGCAGCATTCCTTAACTTTAGGCACTTTAGCTCACTTCAACTTCAGTATCATTGAGAGCGACTACGGCGGGTAATGGCTTGCCTTCAAGTAACGTTAGAAAAGCGCCACCGCCTGTTGAAATATATGTCATCATATCACTTTTGCCGGCCTTGTGTACAGCGACGTCTGTATCGCCGCCTCCGACAATTGTCATTGCATAAGATTCAGCCACAGTGTTTACCATGTCAATTGTTCCCCTGCTGAAAGCATCTATTTCAAAAACACCCATTGGGCCATTCCAGATTATTGTCTTTGCATCCTGCAAAACTTCAGAATAAAGCAGAGAAGTTGCGGGCCCTATATCAAGCGCCATCCACTCGGAAGGTATCTCCTGTATAGGTACAATCTTTACCTCGGCTTTTGAATTGAATTGGCTGGCCACTTTTGCATCAACAGGGAGGTAAAATTTTATTCCGTTTTCTGTTGCTTTTTTTATTATTGATCCGGCTACATCAATAAGATTTTCTTCAAATTTTGATTTGCCAATACTGCAGCCTGTGCTTTTTAGAAAAGTATTGGCCATAGCTCCACCGATTACAAACTTGTCAACATGTTTAAGCATGTTTTCTAAAGCCCCCAGCTTGCTTGAAATCTTTGAACCCCCTATAATAGCAACAAGGGGACGTTTTGGATCAGCCATGGCTTTTTTGAAATAATCAAGCTCCTTTTGAAGTAAAAAACCTGCAACAGATAAAGGTGCATATTTAGTTATCGCTACAACAGAAGCATTGGAACGGTGAGATACAGCAAAAGCATCATTAACATAAACATCGCAGAGCTTAGCCAGTTCTTCTGCAAATCCATCATCATTTTTTTGTTCTTCGGGGTGGGAGCGCAGATTTTCAAGAAGTAAAACATCGCCTGTATTCATATTTGATACAATTTTTTCTACATCAGGGCCGACGCAGTCAGGCGCCATTATGACATTTTTTTCAAGAAGCCTGGCAAGACGCTTGGCAACAGGAGTAAGGCTGAGTTCAGGCACGACCTTACCCCTTGGCCTGCCCATATGAGAAGCTATAATCAATACAGCATTATGGTCCAATGCATATTTCAAAGTAGGTAAGACAGCACGTATGCGTGTATCGTCAACAATATTCTGGTGCTCATCCATTGGCACGTTAAAATCAACTCTGATCAGAATTTTCTTGCCTGAAATTGCCGTATTTTTAATAGACCTCATATAAAATCAGTTCCTCCTGCCTTCAGCCTTCAGCCTTCAGCCTTTTTAAGCTTACGATTGATGTCTTTCTTTTTAGACCATCTTTCCAGAAAGCCTATCATTTTGGACTCATATGCCCTGTCAATAAATTCATCTTTAACTTTTAATCCACCAGGTCCATGCATTGCTGATTTTAAACACTCTGTTTTATGGGAACAGGGAATACAGGATTCCGGACTATCCCTAAGTCCATTCTCTTTTTTTGGAAAAACAGAATCAAGTACACCAAAGCAGGGAGGGCATTTTTCTTTATTATTCATCTACTTCCCGTTTAAGATCGCGGCTCATCAACTTGCGTGAAGCCTCTTCAGGTGAGACATCGTTATAAAGAATATGATAAATTTCCTGACAGATAGGCATTTCAACACCTATTTTTCTGGACAAGTTATAAATGGATTTGGCTGTTTTTACTCCTTCAGCAACCATGCGCATTTCAGAAAGAATTTCATTTAACTTTTTTCCTTCTCCAATTTTTTTACCCACCATGTGATTACGGCTTAGATCTCCAGTGCAGGTGAGAATTAAATCACCAATACCTGCAAGTCCTGCAAAAGTATTTGGATTTGCGCCCAGCTTTAATCCAAGCCGCCTGATTTCTGTCAGGCCTCTTGTTATAAGAGCCGCTCTTGTATTTAATCCAAAACATAGTCCATCTATTATTCCGGCGGCTATAGCGATAACATTTTTTACAGAACCGCCCAGTTCAACTCCAATTAAATCGTCGGTCGTATATACTCTGAAGTATGGCGTAGAAAAAACATGCTGCACAAACTCAGCAACATTTTTGTCTTTTGAGGCTACAGTGACCAGAGTCGGCACCTTATTTGCGACTTCTTTGGCAAAGCTGGGCCCTGAGATAACCGCTATTTTGTCGTCTGAGATTTCAGGAAGAGCTTCTTTCAGTACGCCGGACATTGTCAAATGAGTTTTGTTTTCAATCCCCTTGGAGGCTGATAGTATAATTGTATTTTTTGAAACAATTCCTGTAATTTTACTGACCGTTTCCCGCATAAGATGCGAAGGAACAACAATTATTAGTAAGTCTTTATCTGAGGCAACAGAGGACAGATCATTTGATGGAAATATATTGGAAGAAAGAGTAAAACCCGGAAGAAAAATTTTGTTTTCTCTATATTTTTCAATCTGGTTTTTAACTTCCTTTTCAAATACCCATAAATCAACCTTAAAACCTTTCAGGCCAAGATGATTTGCAATAGCTGTACCCCAGCTTCCTGCTCCCACAACACCTATTTTGGTAGAATCTATATCTATGTTATTTTTCATAATGATATTTTATTCTTCTTTTTCAATTAGTCCGACGGCACCTACAACTTTTTCGCCTTTATCCATATTGATGAGTTTTACACCCTGAGTATTGCGGCTGATAACTGATATGCCCTTAATATGCATGCGTATGATCTTGCCTGTATTCGTCATCAGCATAAGATCATCCACTTCCTCTACGAGCATTATTGAAACAACCTGCCCGTTACGCTCGCTGGTTTTTATTGTAATTACTCCTTTGCCGCCGCGTTTTTGAACAGGATACTCGTCAATAGATGTTCTTTTTCCATATCCGTTTTCCGTTATAGAAAACAAGGTTTGACCATGGCTTAAAACTTCCATGCCGAC
>QMMZ01000052.1 GCA_003647525.1 Deltaproteobacteria bacterium
CAACATTCTTTGTAGCCCTTGCCCTGTATGAGTGTAGTGCAATTGCAATATCTTTTGTATAATCAATCATTTCTTCTTTGTTTTTTGTAATCATAGCAACCAACCATGTTTTATAGGTTCTAAATAAAATAACTTTTCCCTTATCCTTTAAAGATGCTTTTTCTTTCCTGATTTTATATGTATTTTCATCTTTCCCCCTTTTTTGCGTAACATTTGGTTTTTTGAAGTCAGGTTTTTTCCCTTCCGCAAAATATTGTTTTAAACCTTTTGGCTGTAAGGCGTGGAGCCCTATTACTCCTAATTCACAAGCCCTTTTTATATGAGTGCCATATATATCCTCATATGCAGCGCTATCCCTCATTGCATTGTTTTCTCCAAAAAGAAGCTTGTAAAAGTCTTTGATTCTTTGTGCCTGCTTAAAATGAAATGGAAAGAAACCGAGTGTTTTGTTTGTCTGCCCTAAGCTGTAGACATATCCCATTAATGTTTGATCCGGGAATTGTCTGGAAATATTGAAAAATAATTTACTCCACTTAATAGTTTCAATTACAATATCCCCATTTTTTTCCCGCTTAAAAAATTGTAAATTATCTAAACTTTCAAAACTTTCAAAATCAAAATTTTCTTTGTTTTTTTTGTTGTAAACACAATTTAACCATTGTCCATTCCAACTGTTTATTTTATTGGGGGCAAGTTTATCTAAAGTCTCATCATTTAAAAAATTTCTGTAAACTCTCCAGCCTTCATAAATTTTCAGCAAAATTTCAGGTTCAGTAAAGAAAATACACACTCCGCCTGAGACTCCAATCCCTAAACCAGATCCGATCCATGAGTAATAGATATCCGATTCATCAGCAGAAATTTCCAGATCGCTTACAAGTCCTGATGTTGTTTGAAACTCTTTTAATTCTGAAGCAGGAAATCCAATAGCAAAACTGGAATCAGGTGTTTCTGTTTTTGCCTTTACAAAAAATTCATTCAGTTTATCACGTCTTTCTTCTTCGCTTAAAAGATGTACTTTTTGACCTTTTTTCATCTGTACAAAAGGCGCGTTTGTGGGCCAGATCATATAGTTGGAATGATTAAAAAAAAGATCAAAAAAGATTTTTTCAAAAAATTCCTTGGGGGAATATGATTTGTTATTCTCTTCATTAAAAGCTTTTAAAAATATGCGTCCAACATTTATTGAGATCATAATAGTATCTTTTTTAAATAAAATTTAAGTCTGTTTGATTTAATTTAGCTCTGTCGATTTCCAACCCCATTTCATCAGAATATCCTTGATCTGGTATAACGAATGGGTCGCTGCCACAATTCAACTGGTAGAAGTTTTTAACAGAATAATATCTTACCGGTATCTCTATCATAGTTTGTTCCTTATAGTTTGCATCTCTGTATTTCTCACAGTCAGATTCAATGATGCAATTTACGCTGTCAATTTCAAGCAGGTCGAGCAATATAGAATTATTTCTATGAGTGAGCATTTCAACGTTCCATTTACCATCTCCTTTAAATGCTACATGGGTTTCTATGCTTAAGCTGGATACGGTAGGAAAGACATGATCTATTTTTCTTTGATAATCAGATTCATGAAGAATGCTATCGTGCTCCAGTACCTCAAAGCTGTCTTTCAATCTCGCCAATTCATACGGCAGTGCTTCTTTTTCATCGTCAGAAGGCGCTATTAAATATATTGGTTTATAAAGACCAATAGTAGATGATGATCGTTTTCTGTTAATTCTACCAAATCGTTGAATTAAAGAATCAATGGGAGCTGTCTCAGTAATCATCAGATCAAAACTGATATCCAGGCTGACTTCAACGACCTGTGTAGAAACTACTATACAAGCATCCAATGAGGTATTAAATTCACATGTTGGCTGTCCATTTTTATCAACACCCAAAAGTTTCTTTTCTTTTTCATACCTGTCTCCGCGTTTAAACCTGCTGTGAATGAGAAGGGATGGAATATCAGGAAATAAATTTTTCGCTCTGGTCAAAACATTTTGGGCTGATTTTATACGGTTACAAATAAGCAATACTTTTTGTTTTTTGAGGATAGCATCAGCAATAATTTGATCTGAATCTTCCCATGAATTGATCTTAAAAAGTTTGTGGCGGTCAAATTTTTCAAGCTCTGCTTTATCCAAAGAAACCTGCTCAATAGACTTTTCCCCCAGCAATGTTATAATTTTTCCATATAATGATGAAGGCATGGTAGCTGTGCCGATATGGATACGACAGTCAAGATAAGTCAGCGCTTCCACAATTTTCAGCGCTATTGCCTTTGAGACACCTGTATAAGTATGAATTTCATCAAGAATGACATCACAACCTTTGATATCTTCAATTTGAAACTCAAAGCCCCTTGTGGCAAATATGATAGAAGCTAATTGATAGGGAGTTAAAATTTTGACACTGGAGCCAATTAGTCGTTGTAAAACAATGTCTTCTTGTGATTCATCGTTAACTGCTATTTTCGATGAAGAATGAAGCATTCGAATATCCAAGTCTGGATTTGAAGGTAATAACTCATTTTTAACCCGTTGGTACATTGCATTTATTGATGCCTGAAACGGAAGCGTGTAAAATACTCGTCCCCTGCACCGCCTGAAAAGATAGTCTGTTTTCCCTGCGCCCGTACATGCAACAACAATGGTGTGTGGTTTTTTCGATACAGCTTTTTTCAATGACAAGGGATAAAAGTCCGATTTTCTATTATAGAAATTCAAGACTGGTTTTTTAAATGTATTTTTTAAATAATTGTTTGTAGATTCAGACAGGGCAGAGGCAAAATAATCCGCAGACATAAGAAGGCCGCGCCATCTTGAATAGCCATAATCTTTAACTCTTTCCTCACAATAGTCTAACACTTTACGATAATTATCATGAGCTTCGTCATAAGAAATGTCTCTGGTTTTAATAGCAAAAGCGGATAGTATCTTTAGGGCATCTGGTTTCCAAGTATCCCAGTCTTTTATGTGGGATTCAAAAATATCACCTTCATTTTCTTCAAGATCAAGTATACCCTTCAGTTTTTTGTCCCCTTCGATTGATTTGTGATGGGCAATTATCATTTCAATTAGCTGAAGTTGGTGTTTCTTTTTGATTAGAGAAATAAAAAAGCATGAAGCAATTTCATGGCGGAATGTTGACTGACCAATCCTGTATCCAGGCACAAGTCTTTTTTGAAAAATCGGACTTGCTTTTCCAATATCATGGAAAACAGCTCCCATTTTTGCAATTTCAACATCAAAGCCCAAACATTCAGCAAATTTTTCAATTGCTAATCTCACATGATAAAGATGGTCATATAAGGTTGTAAACTCAGGAGCTCCTTTTGCTTTTATGTGATGACAAATATCCATAATCAACATATATATTTTACAGGGTTACCGATGATTTTAAGCCATCCATACATCGGTTTATTATCATCAAAACGGTTATATCCTGATAAAAAGGACTGTTCGTTCTGTTCAAATACCAATTCAAAACCATTAAAAATATCCTCCTGAGTATCAAAATCTTCTTCGGGAATTTTAATTATTGATTCGTTGGGAAATAAAATATCTTCATTCCTGCAAACGCATATATGTTGCTTTGCAGCATGGATAGCATCTTTTTCATTATCAAATCCAAGATATAAATCAGGCTCTATAAGAACCCCCCGAACTATTATCGAATATGGCCTGTAAAAGCAGTTGTTTTTTTTATTCCATCCCCTGGGCTGTGTCTGTTCTTGCTGATGAGAAATTTGTTTGTAAGACAACCTGTGTCTTTTGATTTTATATAAACCATATGGCTCGGATAAAAGATCGGGAAACAGTTTCCTTTCAATACCTGCTACTATAGAAGGTGTTAAAAACTGTTGGCTAAAAGTTTCACTATCTCTCACTGCTGTCCACGGTTTAATAAATCCAAATGGTCCGCGATAATTAACAAAATACATGATAATATGAAATCCTTTCAAATTTTATTCATGATAACTTCTATATATATATATATATATGAATTTCCATTATTCTACCAGTACTATTAGCTTTGGCAGGCTTTGCTTTAATTCAGAAGACAGGTGCCAGCCAAAGGTACTAAACCCATTATAAAAATATCCAATAGATAGCCAATTTTTTTAACCGAATTCGGTGACCCAAAACCCGCCTCGTAACCAATCCCAATAAGCATGGGGCAGCAATAATTTTAAAGGGCGCTTCAAAGCCCTTTATTTTGGTTTTTATGTTCTTGTCGATTTTTTTAAAATGAATCAGCTTGCTGATTTTGCCTTGCCGTTTGGCAATGTAGTTTACATCAAAGCCGAATTTGAATTCATGATTATGATCATGGTCAGCATAATCCTTTTTGTAAAATGTCTGGTCGGAAAACAGGCCCAGGATTAGGTGCTCGTAGCTTTGTTCAATAGGTGTGGAAAAAATAAAGCTAATCTCCTTGACCTGATTGAATCCATTTTTTTGGATCCTTAACGGTGCAAAAAAGAGTTTTGAAAAGGTGAATAATTTGAATCGTTTTTTTACTGTTTCATTAATAAAGCCTTTATCATGAAGGTATCTGGAATATTCACCTGAGGATTTTTCTATGAGACCATAGATGGCGGAGTGAAGGGCATAATTGTAATTAAATGGAATAGCGGCAGGTGATTCGGTTAAGGCTGTAATTTTGACTCTCAAAATATCTCCTTCTATCATCGTATCGGTTTTGTATTTGAAATGATTTTGTCTTGAATTTCAAGAGCTTTCTGAATTTCTGTGACGACAAATTCGCATAGTTACGATATCCTCTTGTTTAATCCGTTATTTCAACAGTGCTTTTATCTGTTCACAGCAATTCTAATTTTGAAGAATAACATACCCCTGCCCCTCTTCAAAGGGGGAATTTAACGAAAGAATTCCCCCTTTGAAGCCATATCATAGCTGCAAGTCTCGCATCATCAAGCGCTCGGTGTCTTTGTGGCTTACTGTTTCCAGTTTATGATTGGGTAAATGCGGGTGGATATCTTACCCTCTTTATTACCCTTTTTTAAGGGTATTACCCCTTTTTTTGCCAGACAGCTCCTGGACCACGACTCAGGCATTCTACAAAACCGGCCTTTTGTAAATTCCTTAGCACTTTTCGAACCATATCCCGGCTAACCGCCCATGCACACACGTTCAAGTTCATACAGCGTGAATCTTCCGGAAAACGCCTTAACCGCTGCATCGACCTGCTCTGTTTTGGCTCCGCTGGGGCTTTTCAGCAAATCGACTCGATTTTCAAATTATTGAAGATCGTTCATTTCACACCCTCCAGGAGTTTAGCGATTTCAGCGGGTGAAGGCAATTGCCCTTTAAGTTCTTTTGGCAGGCGCTTGACCATGCGATAGGTCGCCACGCCAATGGGCTTGCGGGCATCGTGCAGGGCATATTCGACAACCGTGCGGCTCTTCTCCTTGCAAAGGATTATACCGATGGAAGAATTTTCACCCTCCTCGCGCACCTGCCGGTCCAAACCTGTCAGATAAAACTGCATCTTGCCCACGAACTCAGGTTGAAACTCGCCAATTTTGAGTTCGACGGCAACGAGGCATTTGAGATGGCGGTGATAGAGCAGCAGAATCGTCCACGGCAAGACGGAATTGACTGCCGACAAATGCAAGCAGTCCACCCATAGCACGAAGAAAATCCTCAATCCGTACAATGAGGGCACGTTCCAGCTCACGTTCCGAATGCTCTTTGCCCATTTCAAGAAAGTCGAAAGTATATTCATCTTTTACGGCAAGCTTCGCCTGTGCGCGCTGGCCAGGCGTCAGCGCCTTATCGAAGTTGGTCTGGCCGAGTAAGGTTTTTTCGTAGCTCTGGTTTTCGATCTGATGAATCAATACATTTTTCGACCAGCCGAATTTGCGAGTCATGCGGATGTAGAATACATTTCTGCGTGAATAGCCGCTGACGCCAAAAAACTCCTGTTGCAGGTCTGCGGCAAGCTGCTCGGCGATAGCAGCGCCATAATCTGCCTTGGTCTGCCGCTCAGCAATCAGTTTCCCAATATCCCAGTAGAGAGAGACCAGTTGCTTGTTGACTGCTTTGAGGGCTTCGTATTGGGCTGAACGGACGCGCTCTTTCACCTCTGATAGAAGTACGGCGTAATCCTCAGGCAATCGCTTCGAAAGTTTGCTCATATTTGCAACTCCTCAAAATTTCCGGTAATCCGTTCCGCCAGCTCCACGGCTTCCGCATTCAACTCATTAATCTCGGCGTGTATCCCACGACGCATTGTTTCCTCGAAATCGAAGTCTTCGGCTACTTCTTTCGGCGCAACACCCATTGGTTTGGTGTATCCGGCAAGGGCATATTTAGCCAGGTTGCTGCGCCATGGAATTAGTGCAACGGTGCGTTGCACTAATTGACGTTCTCTCCATGATTCGGCAAATTTGCATATATTTCAGGTTTCGTGAGGAAAAACCCTTCATGTCCGGGAATGCTTCTTTTAGATCAAATGGAAGCCTGTCTATGACTTTTGCTCCCCAGCCCTCGCTTTGCTGCCTTTCAAGTATGGATGCTCCAATATCCCAATACATCATTACTAAAGCTTTATTGGCTGATAGCACAGCCTTGATGCGCTCCTGTTGGATACGTGCCTTGAGAGAGGTCAGCAAATTTGCGTAGCCGTCTGGAAGATCAGTTTTTGCAACCGGAACAGGCATAACAATCCCATCTTTTTGTTTCACATTACGAACCCTTCGCTGTTCTTTTTCGTGCTTTTTATCTCTTTCGTGATTTATTTTTTGACCACTTTCCACTTTTTCAATACCCCCTCAATTTCAACCGCTTCTTTATGCCCTTCTTCCGCTTCTTTCCCCGTCAATACCAGATCCCACAGCCTGCCGTTGGGGGTTAAAAGCCTTCTGGAAAAATCGGGTTCGCCAAAATCTGTTTTGCCGTAGTGCTCATGAATTTTAGCTTTAAGCGGTTGGACCAGAGAAGAATCGATTAAATCAAGTTCGTTTAAACGATATAAAAAAGCCTCTGCTGAAACACCAAAGCGATGCTTAATGCGAAGCAAAAGTTCATATGACCAGTGCTTTTTTTGAATCCCTAATTGTTCAACAGTATCACCCACAGCTTTTGCGGGCATAAGAAAGGTAGCGGCAAAACGCCTTGCCGCGCGATGTGCTGTAAACGGTTTTTCGCCTGAAGGGTCAGGTGCGGCATTGGTTTGAAACAATTGCACGCCCTGCTGTGAAGAGTAAGTCAGGATTAAGACCTTTCCCAATTCACAGGTCAGGCAAAAAAGCTGACGCTCAGAATTTTTTCTGGCGTTAAGAAAAAAGAAAGCATTCTGATTTAAAGGGTCATAATATGAAAAACTCTCAATTCCTTTAGGCATAGGAGCTACGATTACACGAAAACCAAGGGTTTCAAACAGTTCAAAATAGTCAAAGACCACGCCGTGCTCAATTCCGGCAAAACAGCGCACCTTTTCCGAAAGCGCTTCCATCCCCCTAATTGTGGAATCGAAAGGAATAATAAGCGGAATGTTCGCCCTTTTCTGCGCTTTGCAAATATCTTCAAGGGCACAGAATGCTTCAATAATATCCTGGGCCATAATCCTGGTTTTAGAGAGCAGAGCTTCATGCTCTTTGTCGATTGCAACAAGAAAAGGATTTCGTGCTTTTTCATACTGAAGAGATCTGAGGTTTTGATTATCCTCGGCAAAAAGCATATCCACAGAAACGCCCAACTCTTTTGACAGTCTGTAAATTACAGAAGCGGAAGGAGCGTTTACACCGCGCTCAATTCTTCCTAAAGGCACTTCGCTCATTCCGACTTTTGCAGCCAGTTTAGCCATGGTCCAACTACGTTGCCGTCTAAGTTTACGGATATTTTTTCCAATGAAACCAAGATTGATTTTCATGTTTCCAATGTTACTTTTTAGTCTTGTTTTTGTCAATATAATTTTTATATTTGTAGATATATAGCACGAAATAGTTCTGGGGCGCGTGTCAGGCATGAAAAAACCCGCCAAGTTGCGCATCCAATAGAGGCGTGGCGGGTGTTGTTAATAATAGTATTGTTTAACCCGCCAAGTTTGTTAACATCAATGGTTTTTTAGCGTGTTGTTGTATAGCTTCTGACAACACAGCCAACTGTTGCTGAAAATCAAGTGATTTAAGAGCTGTTTTATACAGTCCTCCTAAATTTAAATCGCTCAGGAAAACAGAGAATGAATTAATTTTATACGGCTCAAAAAGATGTGGAAATCTGTGCATTGTTATATTCCTCAGGGTTCGCTCAAAAATAAATTTACATTTTCAGGGGTTGAGGCGCTCGCATGGCAAAAATCAAGGAAGGGGCCAAAGGGGAACATCTTAACTATTTAACTTGATAATATTAATTAGATATTCTATTCGATTTGCAAGAAAATTACAAATAGATGCTTCGGGAGCCCTTCACCACATCTTTGGTATAATTGGCAGACACGGCCACCTCTCTCAAAACAGATATTGTTTTCATCTATGGCAAGTTCTTTCTTTACGATATCTTATGCATGAGTTTTTCCTGACCCAAGCTAAACTTGGGCATAATTAACATGGAGCAACTTTCAGCTTGAATAAATTAAAAGTAATCATTTTAATAACG
>QMMZ01000053.1 GCA_003647525.1 Deltaproteobacteria bacterium
ACTTGACAAAACAAAAATAACCACTAAAATTTTTGATGCAAAACTCTATTGAAAAAAAGAGCAACCATTTTGTCCACTTGAACAACCCCACTCAAAAAAAACAACCAATTTGTCTATTATACCTCAAGTTCTATATTTTCTTAATTGAAAAAGTAGTTTTTGTAATAATTTTAACGTCAAACATTTTATCCTATTTTTTGTTTGTCATAGAAAAAACGAATGATATTGATGATTCAACTTAGGTTTGATCTTAGTTTCAACCCGCAACGGCATCAACAAACTGCTGTGATAATTTTTCAGCAGTCGTACGCAGTAATGAAGGATTAACTTTAATCTTAAACCCGTTAAAACTATTATCTGGAGCAGGAAGGAAAATATTTTGATCAGCTAAATTCTTTCTAAAACGATTCAAATCCTGTAAATCTACATGGAATTTAAAAACATTTGTTCCGTCACTAAATTGTTCTACCTTAAATGCAGAATGTTTATCGAGAAGCATAAAAAGACGATTAGCCATTTCGAGAGCCAGGGTATACGATTCTAAAAACCCATCAAGATAATGATATGCTACAGAGGCAAAAGGCCATACCTGGGGCATGCCACCGCCAAACATTCTTCGCGTTTGATATAAATCCTGAATAAACTCTTTTGATCCTGCAAGAATAGCGCCTGAAGCAGCATTGAAATTCTTGTACAGTGAAACGTAAACCGTGTCGAAAAGTGAAGTAATATCAACAGGGGTTTTCTTCAGATGGACACAGGCATTAAACAACCTGGCTCCATCCAAATGCATTTTAATATGGTTCTCTTTTGCAAATACCGATACATCTTTCATCATGTCAAACTCAAACATACGATTATCGAGCCGCCTTACAGGAGACTCGATCAAAATAGCCCCAATACCTGTTTTAACCCTGCCGTCTTTTGCACGGTCCAATTCTTTTTTAATATCATCTGTAGAAAAAGAAGTTTTTCCCTTAGCCAGTGGGATTAGGTTCAATCCACTTAATATGGTGGCACAATCGCCCGAATCGTTGTATAAATGGCTGTCTGCCTGAACAACAACTCTTTTCTTGTCTCCTGCCAATTTTCTGACTGCAATATGATTAGCCAGTGTCCCAGTGGGCATAAATATGGCACTTTCCTTGCCAAGGATCTCGGCCATCCTGTTTTCAAGCTGTTCAATAATTCCGCCCCGGGAATAACTATCAGCAGAAATACCATCGCGATCTACTATCATCCTCAAAAGGCTCGTATACTCATCAGTAGTTAAGTCGAGTCCATCTCTGGTAAAATTGATCCTTGTCTGGTCTTTTAAACTATTATCCCCCATTTTATTATTAGCTAAACTAATGGCTGGGCTTAACAATGCACTTCCGGCTAAACTAACAGTTTGTATAAAAGTTTTACGGTTCATTGTATCTTCTTTTTCTCTTGATATTAAACAAGTTACATTATCTATTTACCATGTGGGATCAGGCTAGGTAATTTTTCATCATTTTTTAAATATCTGTCAAACCAGTTCCTGATCATTTGATTAACTTCGGTTTTATACTCCGTAATTCCATGATCTCCACCTTCGAACATAACGAGACGGTATGGTATGCTATTTTCCTGAAAAGCTTTTGCCATATTAAAAGTCTCATCAGGAGAAACCCGCCAGTCCGATGTACCATGTAACAACAAAAAGGGAGTTGATTTTGGTAATTTGTCAACGTGGTGTATGGCTGACCTTAACCATAGTAAAGAATCTCTATTTTGCCAGTAATCAGGGATTAATTGACTGTAAACATATTCTTCCATCTCGCCGTTCCTGTTATCATTAGCCAACGATAAATCAGTTACTCCTCCCATTACCACAGCAGCTTTAATTTTGTTTGTTTGCATAAGTGCCAGGTATGTCATCATACCTCCGCGACTTTTTCCGTACATCCCAATTTTATCCTGGTCAGCCTGGGGCAAATGTTCCAGCAAGGGAATAAGGTTCAACACATCGTTTACATCATCTCCACCAAATTCCTCCTGGCCATCTCCACCGTCAACACCCCTGTACTGGCTGGCAATAACGACATAACCCCATTGGGCAATACGAGCTAAAATATCTACGACCCTTTTGGGATATACTTTACTGAATTCACGATTACCCCCCCTGTTATAAATAATAACCGGGTATTTTCCCTTTTTTTTTGGGCTTGCAAGCATAGCTTTTACACGGTACCCATCACTCATATAGTAAAGTTCTTCCATGTTTATATCATCCAGGAATTGAAAATCCTTATTCATCTTATTTCTTCCCGACGAACTGTAAACGAGCTTGTATGCAGCAGTATCGGTAAAAGGATTAAATTCAGATTTATAAATAATCTTCCCGTCGGGGATTTCTTTATCATAAGTTAGTTTCAACAAATTATCATAATCAATAACGCGTCCATTATTTATCAGAACATGAATCTTTTTTAAGTTTTGAAGATCCGACAGAGGGTTTTCATCAAGGATCAGGATATCGACCTCATAACCAGGCTCTATCCGCCCTGTTTTCCAACCAAAAGCATCTGAAAAATTGGAACTTGCTGCTGCCATTGTCTGGCGATTATCCAATCCAATTCTATGTAACAATTCTAACTCGGTATGAAGTGAAATTCCCGGCATTGTACCCCAAACGTCAGTACCACTGCCAGCCAGGTATTTAGCCCCGGTATTTTGATAAACATATTCAATTTTAAGCTCTTGTAATGCCATTGAAGTATAATTATCCTGCTGTTCTTTGGTATAATCGTGGTTGCCGGTTTTATTGTTAAGCGGATTATTGATGTCGTTCGGATTTAAGATTGCTGCAACTTTTTCTTTCCAAAGATTCTTATGGCCGGGTATGTCGCCATAAAGCAGACTTATAGTAGGCATCAGGTAAGTATTGCCGGATACAAGGTTCATGGCATGTTGTATTAATGCTTTATCAGATGTGTCCAGCTGAGAAAGAAACTGGTAGTATTTCCATTTAGGGCTGTTAAGATCATCGCTGAAAGGCTGATTGGCAACAGCATCTCTCATTTTTTTTGGCGCAACATCAAGTGAATACCTGGTTGTATGCACAAAAGCATCAATGCCTGTTTTTATTCCTTCGGCATAACTAGTATAGCCAAGTTCACCAATTGTACCCATTCCAAGTTTTTTTGCCTCGTTGTGCAGTAGCTTTACCTGGTTTGGAGTGAGTTTATATTTTAACAATGCAATTTTGTATGCTTCTTTGTGTAATTCCCTTAAATCTTTAAGATGTGCAGAATCCGGCTTCACTTCGTCACCTACTGATTCAAGCATGTAAAAATCAGGCCCGGGCTTAGCGTCCGGATAAAACCAACCTCTCCTTCCGCCATCAACTCCAATAATTGTTGTAACTCCTGAGTACAAATAAGCGTTTGCATAAAACTGGTTATTCTGAACGGCGAAACCATCGATTAGGCCGGGCACAATAAACTTACCTTCGGCGTCTATTACCCTGGTATTTTTTGGTAGAACAAGCTCATCGGTATAAATACCTGTTTTGATAATTTCATTGTTACTAAAAAGGATAAAACCATTAGAAATATCATTGCTGCTCATACCATTATCAGACATGTCTATTATGGTCCCGCCCTTAATTAATGTGTATTCAGTTTTTTCTGAAGAATTGCACGACCATAAAAAGATGAGTAAAAGCAGGAAAAGAAGTTTATGTTTCATTTGGTTAGTTTTTCAAATATACTAAAATATGCGGTGTGTGTTGTACGGCTTAAATATGCCAATATTGACATAAATAAATTGTAATTATATCCTTTTCATTCAATTTTTTTTAGCGTCAAACATTTTAGGTCATTTTTTAGTATTTGCATCTCCTCTTTGCCTGTTTCTGTTTCGGAAAAAAATGAATTTAGAAACCCTGAAAATAAATACGTAACTTTGTAAAAATTTCAAATCTGAATAACTAATTTTAAAGTAGAAAAAAATTTATGGGTAGATCACAAGAAACCTTCAACAAAAAGGACGTAAGAAACAAGAAAGAGAAGAAGAGAAAAGAAAAGGAAAAGAAAAAATTAGCCAGGAAAGAAAACGAAAAAAAGAGTAGCCTGGATGACATGATCGTCTATGTTGACGAATACGGTATGTTAACCTCCGAACCTCCAGATCCCACCAAAAAGAAAAAAGAGGTTAAACTAGAGGACATAGAAATAGGAATACCTACACGTCCTGAAGCTGAAGAAATCGATCCCATAAGAAAAGGAATAGTATCTTTTTTTAACGACTCTAAAGGTTACGGGTTTATTAAAGATATTGAAACGAAAGAAAGTGTTTTCGTTCACGTAAATAATGTACTTGAAGATGATATAAAGGAAGGTAATCTTGTTACCTATGAAGTTGAGATGGGACAAAAGGGTCCTACTGCAGTAAAGGTTAAGCTTTCCAAATAGAGATAACGCTAACTGTTATTTAGTATTATATAAAATATATGGTCCTGATGGGTCCACGGAAACCGCTTCTTAAGGAGTGGTTTTTTTGTTTTAGGACATTTAATTATTAGTGTGTTTTTGTAAGTAGTTTAAATTACATACGTCTTATTATTATAAAACACTATTTTTTTAGTAGTTCGTTTGAGAATAATAAATAAATAATCATGAAAAAATCAAAAATAATTATATCAGTTCTGTTAATCGTACTGTTTATGGGGTTAACATCATGTAAGAAAAAGGAAACGGAAAAACCTGGTGATAAAATTGAAACAGGAGTTGAAACAGGCAATATGGCTCCGGATTTTACCTTAGCGGATGTCAATAACAGCAATCGCTCGCTCTCTGATTATAAAGGGAAGCTGGTGTTACTGCAATTCTGGGCCTCGTGGTGTTCCTTTTGCAAGATTGAGAATCCTGAATTGGTTGCTTTACTTGATGACTACAAAGACAAAGGTTTTGAGGTAATAGGCATTTCGCTGGATACAGAAAAGAGCAATTGGCTTGATGGTATCGAACATGAGAATCTCAATTTCGTCAACCTTAGCGATTTAAAAGGCTTCGATTCCCCTATTGCAAATACCTACGCTATCAATAGCATTCCGCAGATGTACCTGGTTGATGAAGAAGGGGTGATCATCCTGATTACTCACAAAGCTTCAGATGTTGCTGATAAAGTGGAACAGCATTATTAATACGAAGGTTTTGTTATATCTGTCTTAATCTGAGTCTTTCTTATTTTTGTGGGCAATGAATCGTACGCACAACATATACATGGCACCCTTCCAGGGGATTACAGGAACTGTTTTCAGGGAGGTCTATACGAGGCATTTCAAAGGTATCAACAAATTGTACACCCCTTTTTTTACGGGTATTTATAAAAAGAAAAACCTGACAACCCGTTCAGATGAGTTAAATGTAACAGAACACAATAAGATACTTTTAGTTCCGCAAATACTGAGCAAAGACGCGGATGAAATTCTTCGTTTTGCAGACTTCTGCGGCGAAAACGGATTTAATGAAATCAATTGGAATTTAGGCTGCCCGTATCCAAGGGTTGCTAATAAAAAAAGAGGCTCTGGTATGTTACCTCATCCAGAAATGGTTTTAGGAATACTCGAGCATATTCACAAGCAATTACCAATTGATCTTTCGGTTAAATGTAGGCTGGGTTATTATTCGGCGGATGAAATATTTGAACTTATCCCAATCTTTAATAAATTCCATATTTCTGAATTGATTATTCATGCCCGTATTGGTAAACAGATGTATAAGGGTGAGGTTGACACAGATACGTTTAAAAAATGCATGGATTTGTGCGAAGTTCCCCTTATATATAACGGTGATATATTTACGGTGGAGGATATGGAAAAGTTTAAAACACAATTTCCTTCTGTTAATAGTTGGATGATTGGCAGGGGATTGCTCATGGACCCATTTTTACCAGGAGATATCAAAGGTGTAGCAGTTGAAGATCGCAAGATACTGGTACAGAAATTCATGAATGATTTATACTTGGCTTACCGGAAAAAAATGAACGACCGTTTGCAGGCAATTAATGTATTGAAAGAACTATGGGGTTTTTTAAAGTACTCGTTCGAACAACCAAATAAGGTTTTTAATCGCGTTAAAAAGTGTAAATCGTTTGATGAATACGAACAGGCGGTTTCTGACATTTTTGTAAATCATGAATGGTTGGGATCCGAAGGAAAGCAGTTTGTTTCGTAAACTTAGAGACTATTTAAAATCATTTTTAGAATTTCTTATAACGGATTTTTTGGATAGATGAGGCAGATTTGATGCGAATAGCCGTAGCTATTTAAACAGTCTCTTAACTTCATATAATTTTTCTACCCTGTCTACCGACCAAACACCCCCGTTCACCGAATTTTTATTTACATTAGTGGTGCCGCAAACTAATTTTGCTTTGTAAACCACGTAAAGTGTATTAAAATGGAAGAAAAGAAAAAATCATTAGACGGAAAATTAATAGCTGCAATTGTATTAATTGCTGCTGGAGCTTTGTTGATGTTGAATACTTTTAACTTAGTTGATTTCTCATTAAAATATTACATTATTAATTGGAGAACATTGCTGATAGGTATCGGCCTGATTCTCTTGGCTTCACCAAATCATCGCATTACTTCTTATATTTTAATTGGATTGGGAGTAGTTTTTTGGGTGCCGGAACTTTTAGGTGCTCATATCAGGCTTTATCAGGTATTCTGGCCGGTGATTTTAATTGCAATAGGACTGATCATTATAAGCCGTCGAGGTAAACATGGAGGTGTTGGGAGCCAACAAATTCGTAATGAAGATGGTACAGTTTCAACTGATTATCTGAACGACATCGCCATTTTTGGAGGTGGCTTGATGAGGGTGGAATCACAAAATTTTAAAGGAGGCACCTTAACAGCCATCTTTGGCGGACGTGAAATCAACCTGAGAACAGCTCAAATAGCTCCCGAAGGTTGTGTAATTGATGTATTCGCCATGTTCGGCGGAACCAAATTGATCGTTCCTGACGACTGGCAGGTAAAATCAGATACACTTTCATTATTCGGAGGATTCTCAGATAAAAGGCATATCAGGCCTGACGAAGTAAAAGAAAACAAAATATTACTACTTAAAGGTGTTGTAATGTTTGGTGGGGTTGAAGTAAAAAGTTTTTAAAATAGTATATAGTTTGTAGATGTTCTTACGTTCTGTAAATAGACATTATGCATAATCCGATAGCTAAGAAAAGGAGTTACGCCTTGACTTTTATCGTGGTATGGATAGTCATATTTGGCATCCATACCCTGGTAATTAATTTTTTCTATAATATTGATGGGGGTATCAGCCTCGCTGATGCAGCCATCTTTAACTTATCGTTTGCTGTTATTGGATACAACCTTTGGTATGTGATAAGGTTTAACTTACGTGAAAAACAATCGGCATTCGATTTGATCATAAACCACCTGATTGTTGCTGTCATAATTATCGCAATCTGGATTTCCGGATCGTACTATGCGCTCAGAAGTATATATGCTGACAATGCATCTTACATCCAGTTTTTAAACGACAGTATACCGTGGCGGGTGATTTCAGGGATTTTCTTCTATTTGTTTTTTGTCCTCTTCTATTACGTGATTTTGTATTATGAAGATCTTCAGGAAAGGCTAAATGTTGAAGCTGAAATGCAAAATCTGTTGAAAGAAGCCGAGTTGAACGCTTTGAAATCTCAAATTAATCCCCACTTTTTATTTAATAGCTTAAACTCAATCAGCTCGCTTACCATAACCAATCCCGAAGCGGCACAGGAGATGGTGATCAGGTTGTCTGATTTCCTTCGCTATTCATTAAGCCACGATAAAAATGAGAAAGCCAGCCTGCAACAGGAATTTGAGAACCTGAACCGCTATCTGGAGATTGAAAAAGTCCGTTTTGGCAAACGTTTAAAATTTGTATCGAAAGTAACGGATGAATGCTTTGATTTTGAAATTCCTAATATGATTCTGCAACCGCTTATCGAAAATTCGATTAAACATGGTGTTTACAATAGTACAGAAGAAGTGTTGGTTGAATTGACTTGCACATCTAATGAGCATTATTTCATTATCGAGATTAGCAATGATTATGATCCTGAAGCTGTGAAGAAAAAAGGACAGGGAATAGGTTTGTCGAATATTAAAAAACGCTTACAACTTATATATCAGCGGCAGGATTTACTTGAAATTGTTGCAGAGAAAATGGTGTTCAGAGCAATCTTAAAACTTCCAAAAAACGGTCAATATGAATAAACTACGTGCAATTATTGTTGAAGACGAAGCTCCGGCTCGTGACCTTATTAAAGCATTTTTAAAAAACCATGAAAATATTGAATTAATCGGGGAATGTGATAACGGATTTGACGGTGTAAAAGACATAAACGATCTGAAACCCGACCTTGTATTTCTTGATATACAAATGCCCAAGCTTTCAGGTTTTGAATTGATAGAATTATTGGATGAACTACCCGAAATAATATTCACTACTGCATTTGATCAGTATGCCATAAAAGCCTTTGAGCTTAGTGCAGTTGACTACATC
>QMMZ01000054.1 GCA_003647525.1 Deltaproteobacteria bacterium
ACATATGTTCAGAGGCTTTTTTTCCTTGAGGATCTTCACTTTAGAAAGATCGAGCATCTCATTGCAGAACTCAGTCAGACGGTTTATCGACATTATGATTTTTTCAACTATAGGCCTGAGTCCGTCGTTCAGGGCGGTATTATACTTGAGAAGCTCTGCAAACCCCAGGATCACCGTCGCATAGTTCCTCACCTCATGATTGATGATGGCTGAGGACTTGCCGAGCTCACTGAGAGAGCGAGCTTCTTCGAGTTCTTTGTAGGCCATCTGGAGCTTTGCAAAGGATTTTTCTCTTTCATTGATAATTAAGATGAGACGATCAGCGAACGAGTAGCTTAATATGGCGGAAAGTCCAATAACGCCAAAAATGGTATAGCTGGGCAGATTCAGAGCCAAATCCGTTCTGAAGAGTATCAAGAGATCCATGATACCGCATATAGAAAGAAGCAGAAATCCTATCAAATGGAAAAAGAGGCTTTTTCTTTCCGAAGCGCTAAGATGCCTCAATTTATGTACAATCAGATAATTTATGTACAGTATTGATAGAATAATATATGGAGCTACGGTCACCTGATATAACGCCTTTGTGCCGACAAAGCCATCCTCTTGAACAAACATGAATCCGCCGAAAACCAGAAAAGAAAAAACAAGCCCTATAAACAAAAGTCCTTTAATGATCAAGATATTTTTCGATTTCGTTAAAATCATTAAATACCAGACTATGCATGGAACGATGAAGAAATAGAGTATATGTTGGAGGCTGCTCCACCAGACTTGATGCGGTCTCCACAGATCAATCGCTGAAAATGCGGCTAAAAGCATTATCACAATGCCGAAATACAAAAAGCTGCGATCAAGCCGTGTCCTGAGTTCTAAGACACTAAATAGAACGCCAAAAACGAACAGGACGATACAAATTGCTTGCAAGACCAAGATAATCATAAGTAATAAGTATTTGCCTTGGAGAGATCCATGTCCAAAATAGCAAATTAGGTTAGGCGCTCCGCCCCCTTCTTCTTATTATGAAACATTAAGTCAGTGACTCAGGAACAGAGCAACATAATTTTTTAAACTATTATTAAAAATGGAGGATGTCAAGGCAGGGGTGATGTGGTGCAGAACTTGACTTTTAAGCCGAATGCATTGCAACACAGCAGATGCGACAAGATCAGCGGGTGCAATACAAAAAGTAATTAATAAGGAACGGGGAATTATGAATGTCTAAGGAACGTGACAAATTTGAACTTGAGGAACGGCTAATCGAATTTGCAGTACGTGTTATTCAGACAGCAGGGTCATTGCCAAAAACAAAAACAGGAAATCATATTTCCGGGCAACTAATTCTTAGCGGAACATCACCAGCTCCAAATTATGATGAGGCCCAAAGCGCTGAATCAAGAGCTGCGTTGCTCAGGCTTGCAATAGCCTGCTATTCCGCACCTTCGCGCCTTGCTCTTGATGCTCATTGCTCACCGAAAAAAACGCAATTTGCATCCTTTCGAAATATGGTATATATTAATTTTTTGTAGGGGCGATCCTTATAATCGCCCTGATTAGGGCGAATACAAGATTTTCCCCTACTATAAAAAATGGAAATTCCTATACTTAAATTATGAAAGCAGAAATTCTTGCAACAGGTGATGAAATACTTACAGGAGCTGTTATTGACAGCAATTCCGCCTATATTGCCCAAAAACTGGAAGAAGCAGGTGCAGAGGTCGTAAGGCATGGCTGTGTGGGTGATGATGTTAAGGCTATTGCAGCTATTCTTAAAGAGATAAGCACACGTGCTGATCTGGCAGTGGTTACCGGTGGACTTGGCCCCACATTAGATGATATTACAGCAGGGGCAGCCGCAATGGCGGCAGGTGTTGAGTTTGTGTTTGACCAAGAGGCTATGTTTTCTATTGAAAATTTTCTTAAAACACAAGGCCGGGACGTTATTGCTTTAAACAAGAAACAGGCCATGATGCCACAAGGTTGTGAGTGTCTTTTCAATTCTGTTGGTACAGCCCCTGGCTTTGTGCTAAGAATTGGCAGGTGCTTATTTTTTTTTCTTCCCGGTGTTCCCTCTGAAATGCGAAGGATGCTTTCAGACGGGGTCCTGCCTTGGATAGATAAGCTTCAGAAGGGAGAAAGAAGTTTCAGCCTTGTAAAGACCATATCAACATTTGGTTTGACCGAGGCTTTTGTAAACAAAGGGCTGACCGGTTTGACAAAGAAGTTTTCAGGGATCAAGCTGGGACTGCGTGCCAGGTTTCCTGTAATTTATGTTAAACTTTATGCTCGAGGCAAGGAGAAAGAGAGAGCAGATATTCTTCTGGAAAAGGCTTCGGGATTTGTATTGAATAAAATCGGCGAATGTGCATTTTCTTCCGACGGTGAATCTATGGAAACTGTAGTGGGCAGTCTCCTTCGCAGGGAAAAGGTTACAATAGCAGTAGCTGAAAGCTGTACCGGCGGTCTGATATCACACTTGCTTACTAATGTGCCAGGCAGCTCTGATTATTTTCTCTTTTCTGGTGTGACATATTCAAATAAAGCAAAGATCAAGGTGCTTGGCGTGTCAGAGGCCACCTTGAAGAAATACGGAGCTGTGCATGAAGAGACTGCAAAAGAGATGGCAGATGGTGCGCGGCGTATTGCCGGCGCAACTTATGGAATATCAACAAGCGGTATTGCCGGGCCCGGCGGAGGAACAAGGGAAAAGCCGGTTGGAACGGTCTGTATAGGAATTGCCACAGCAGATTCTGTTGAGGCATATCGTTTAAATTTTCAATTCAATGAGAGGTTAAGAAATAAAAGAATTTTTGCGATAACAGCTCTTGATCTATTGAGACGAAAGTTTTTATAGGTTAAAGAAACATACGGGTAAAACCAGTGAAACACATTGAAGCTTCAAAGGATTCAAAAAAGACTCATGCCGGACTCGAACAGAGATTGGAAGAACGAACTGCAGCATCAGTTAAGGCAAACGACCAGCTTAGTCGGGAAATAGAAGAGCGAAAGCGGATAGAGGAAGCACTGCGCGAAAGCGAGGAAAAGTACCATTCCATGATGGAAGCTATGAATGATCCTGTTTATATTTGTTCGCATGACTATCGTGTAACCTATATGAATCCGGCAATGATAAACAGGCTTGGAACTTCTGATACTGAAGGAATCCCCTGCTATAAATTAATGCACGGACTTGACGAAAAGTGTCGGTGGTGTGTTCACGATAAAATACAGAAAGGCGAGCATTCTGTAACTGACTTGATTAGTCCTAAGGATGGCTGCGTTTACCATGTTTCACACTCACCTGTCTTTCATGCGGATAAGTCTATTTCAAAAATGACTATTTTCAGGAACATTACCGAGTACAAGCATGCGGAACAGGCGCTCAGGGAAAGTGAAGAGCGGTACCGAACACTTACCGAGTATGTTGCCGATGGGGTTACGCTTGTTCAGAATGGAAAATTCTTATTTGTAAATAATGCTTTTGTTTCAATGTTTAGTCACACGAATGCAAACCAGATTCTTGGCAAAAGAGCTGTTGATCTGATTTCATCCGGTTTTGATCAGGGTATCAAGGAAATTTATGGTAAGCTTGAGTTGGGCCTGTCTGGTGAAAAAGTTTTCAGGGCGACTTGCATTACACGTGAAGGACGTGAATTTTGGGTAGAAGGGCATCATAATATAATTAAATGGAAAGGCATGTCCGCTATCCTCACGACTATCAGGGATATTACTGAAAGAAGGCTCCGGGAAATTGCAATACAGGAAGAAACAGAGCGCCTTAGAAATGAAAACATAAGACTTAGATCATCCATAAATGAGAGATACAGGTTTGGAGATATTATCGGCAAGAGCCGGCCAATGCAGGAAATATATGAACTTATTTTAAAGACGGCTAACTCCGATGCCAATGTGGTTATTTATGGTGAATCCGGGACCGGCAAAAAAATGGTTGCAAGAGCCATACATGATATGAGCAATAGAAGAGATAAGGTTTTTGTTGCCGTGAATTGCGGAGCTATCCCTGAAACGCTTCTTGAGAGCGAGTTTTTTGGATATAAAAAGGGAGCCTTTACCGGGGCAAATATGGATAAGCATGGATACCTGGACCTTGCCGGGGAAGGTACTCTTTTCCTGGATGAAGTTAGTGAGCTTGATCTCAACCTGCAGGTAAAATTACTAAGAGTTATTGATGGCGGAGGTTATACGCCCATTGGCAGCAATAAAGCTAAATACTCAGACTTCCGTATTATAGCTGCTACAAATAATAACCTGCTGGAACATGTTAACAAAAATTTGATGCGGGAAGATTTTTTTTACAGGATGCATGTTATACCTGTTACTGTACCGCCTTTAAGAGAACGTAAGGAGGATATCCCTTTGCTGGTTGAACATTTCTTAAAACTTCATTGTAATAGTGAAGAAAGGCAGAGCCTTCCGGTAAAGATATTTGAAGCTATAGACAACCATGATTGGCCAGGCAACGTTCGGGAGCTTGAAAATGTTTTAAAACGTTATGTTACAATACAGCGCCTTGATTTTATCAACCCGCGGGCCTCCAAGGCAGCAAATGAGGTTGATGATTCAAACAAAGAATTGCTGCAAGAAAATGCAGGACTGCGCGATGCAGTGGATCTGTTCGAAAAAGACTATATTTCTAAAGTGTTAAATCATAATAAGTGGCACAGGGGTAAAACAGCCAAAACGCTGGGCATACCCGAAAGAACTCTTTACAGAAAGTTAAAACAATTTAAGCTAACCATGTCATAATATATGCCATATATGTCACATATATAAAATACTAAATTATATCAGTAAGTAAAGCTCAATTGCCATTTCTCTACATGTCATTAATGTCAGTCTATTTTTTCTCCTTAGAAAAATTCATACCAGATAAATATAAATATTATCTATAAATACCAATAGATAGATATTGCCTTAATTTTTTGGCACATCCATTGCCTAGTAATATTTGGATGTTTTGGATGTTTCGTTCAGAGACAAGCGCGAATTATATAGATTTTCAGATAATTAATTTCGGTATTCGTTCACGGCTTAAAACTTGAAATTAGAAATTGGGAAAAACAGTACAAAAGCATGAAGGCCAAATTTCCTAGAACGGTTATAATAAATCTTATGGATATCCTGATTATTGATGATTTTTTTACTGCAAGTGCCATCAAAAAAAGTATTGAGAAGCTTGTACACAGTATAGAAACCGCTAATTCAGCCGAAGATGCTTTATTAAAGGTCAGAGACAATAAATTTGACCTGGTGCTTCTTAATATTTCTTTAAAAGCATTTGATGGCTGTGAATTAATTCATCAGGTTAAAAGTATATGTCCGGATATTAAGATCGTTACTATGACTGATCGAAACTATAGAGATCTGGAATTGAAAGTCAGAAAGCAGGGAGTGCTTTTTTACATGATAACGCCTTTTAATAAAAAAGTGCTTAAAGACATTGTAGATTATATTTCAAAGTCAAAAGAAAAATTGCAGAAAGAAAGATTGCAGAAATTTCATCATGAATTGGCCAGGCTTTAATTTCCATAGAAATGGAATACCACGAAGCACACGAAGATCACGAAGAAATAAGAAAATAACAGGCTATAATTAGAATTGCTGAGGATTAACATGATCCCTTTACTTTTTTCTTATATCCTGTTATATCCTGTCAAAAAATATCAAGATTTTTATTAACAGATTAAAGGTTAGGAGGTTTTTAAATGAGTAATATTGAAAGCTGGGACTGGGAAAGCAAAGAAAAAATGCTTGCCGATACAGCAAAATGGAAAGACCGGTTTGAAGATGTCTGGGAGCCTTATATCAGTCCCGATGGTGAGAAGATAGCCTCTATTGTTAAAATAGGGGAAGGAGAACACAACATAGCTATTAATGAAGGAACCTGGGAAGAACCGTTTGAAAAGATATGGTATTCAAGATTCAGCCCAGACGGCCGTTTGACCGCTCTTATAACAAAGGACATGGAATGGACAATGGCTGTAGATGGAAAGACATGGGAACAAATGTATGAGTATATCTGGGATACCAAATTCAGCGCTGATGGCAAGATTATAGTTGCGACCACTAAAGTAGATGGCGCTTATGGGATAACAATAAACGAAAAGACTTTGGAATGCCCGATTAAGCTTGAAAGTATAGCAAGTCATGTAATAAGCCCTGATGGTAAAATATCGGCTGCAATAGCTCAAACTCTTCCTCTTGCAGAAGGCGATGTTAATGCATTTACGAAAGGCGCCTGGTCGGTAGTTGTAAACGGCAAGCCGTGGAATGAAAACTATGCTGATATTTACGGCCTGGCAATCAGCGATGACGACAAGAATATTGTTGCAGAATACAGGAATAGTATTTGTGAATACGGCATTCTCGTAAATGAAAAACCGTGGAATGAAAAATTTGTTTGCACATGGGAGCCTGTTTTTCATCCAAGTAATAGTGATGAAGTAACAGCACCGGTCAGGCAGGAAGGCCAGTGGTTCCTGGCGACAAACGGCAGGATTGTCTGGAACACAGGTTTTATCAACATAATGCATCAAACCTACAGTCCTGATGGCAACAATATTGCGGCAGCAGTTGCCCCGCAGTTCGCCAAATGGACAATCGCCGTTAATGGACAGCCATGGTCAAAAACATTCAATGAATGTATCTTAAAACCATGTTTCAGCCCGGATGGCAGAAAGGTAGCCGCAATTGCAAAAGACAGCGGCAACTGGTTCCTCGTTGTTGATGGAACCATACTTGGAGGAGCTTTTGATAATATCTGGGAGCCTGTTTTCAGTCCCGGTGGTGACAAGGTAATATGCAAGGTAGAGAAAAACGGTAAGTATGCTGTCGCGGTTAACGGCAAAATTCGGGGAAACGATTATGAAGCCCTCTGGAATCCTGTTATATCGCCTGATGGAACCAAGGTAATGATATGTGGCGTAGAAGACGGGAAATATTATCGCAAAGTAGTTTCCTTAAATGATATATAAAATTAAGTTAATAATAAGTGTTTTTATTTAATAAAATAAATATAAATATAAAGCTAAAAGTTTTGAATAATATTTTCAAAAAGGGGGAAAACAAATGTATGAATTTGTTAGCGGTACGCTTGTATGGATAGCCTTTATAATATTTATCGGCGGGAGCCTGTATAAATTATACTGCATGTTGGCCGGCGCTAAAAAGGATGTAACTTTATTCAGGCATATGTCATTAAAGCACAGTTTAAATTCTCTTGTGCACTGGGTAATACCGTTTAATAATCAGTATATGCAAAAAAGACCAATTTTTACTACAGTCTCTTTTGCTTTTCATATATGTTTAATACTTACGCCTATTTTTCTTCTGGCTCATCTTGTTCTATTGGATGAATCGTGGAATATAAGCTGGTTTAATATTCCAGACGGGATCGCAGACTGGATGACAATTATAGTTATTGCCGGGTGTATCTTTTACTTATATAGAAGATTAACAGACCCGGTGGTAAAAAACGTCACCGATGGTTCGGACTATCTTCTGCTTGCAATTACCGCTCTTCCTTTTATAACCGGCTTCATTGCATACCATCAATTATTTGCCTATAAAACCATACTGATACTTCACATCCTTGCAGGTGAAATCATGCTGATAGCCATTCCTTTTACAAGGCTAAGCCACATGCTCTTCTTTGTTTTTACAAGAGCATTATTCGGGAGTGAACAGGGTTATTGGAAACATTCAAAGGACTGGTAAAATTTAACAGCAAAACAATAATGTTAAGGAGAATATTATGAAACCCACCATAGCTATAAGAGAACCGGTCGTAGATGATCTCATGGACCAGACCGAGAAAATACTCACCGAGGAACAAATAGAAAAAGTTATCAATGAAGTTATAGATAAAGAAACCGGCGTGCGTTTGCAAACTTACGTTAATACATGTATTCACTGCGGATTATGTGCAGAGGCATGTCATTGGTATCTTTCTAATGACAGGGATGTCAGTTTTGCTCCTGTTACAAAGGTAAAAGATACCATCTGGGTAATGCTGGAAAAAAAAGGAAAGGTTGACGCGGCATTTATCAAAAGATGCTCTCAAATCGCCCATACCGAATGTAACTGCTGCCGGCGCTGCGGCATGTATTGTCCGTTTGGAATTGATATCGCATACATGATGCTTGTTGTTCGCAGGATATGCGCAAAGCTGGAAATGGTGCCTCTTTACCTGCAGGATACGGTTAACAGCCATGCTGCCACAATGAACCAGATGTGGGTAAAACCGGATGAATGGATAGATACTCTCCAGTGGCAGGAAGAAGAAGCACAGGGATATGTGCCAAGCGCTCGTTTGCCCCTGGAAAAAGAAGGCGCGGAAATAATGTACTCTGTTATTGGGCCTGAACCAAAATTTTTGGCCCAGCTCCTTGGCAATATTACGGTAATTATGAAGGTGGCAGGTCTTGACTGGACAATGCCTGCAACAGCCGGCTGGGATAACAGCAATATGGCTATGTATTCAGGGGACTTCGAGATCAT
>QMMZ01000055.1 GCA_003647525.1 Deltaproteobacteria bacterium
AAATCTTGCAACCTTTTTCAAAGATCTCCTGTCTGGGAAGGCCCCGTTTTCATTTCTGTATTCGAGGATGTTTTTTGCCAGAACAGGTCCCAACCCTGAAACAAAAGACAACAACTCGGCGCTTGCTGTATTTACTTCTACCCCTACTGCATTAACACAACTTTCAACAGTTTTCTCCAGCCCCTTCTTCAAGAGATTTTGATCGATATCATGCTGATATTGACCAACACCTATAGATCCCGGATCAATTTTAACCAATTCTGCCAGAGGATCCATCAATCGCCGGCCAATGGATATGGCACCCCGAACCGTCACATCATACTCAGGAAATTCCTTTCGGGCTACCTCAGATGCAGAATACACCGAAGCACCGCTTTCATTAACCATAACTACAATTATCTCCTTCGGCAAACCAATATTATGCACAAATTGTTCCGTTTCGCGCCCGGCAGTACCATTTCCAACAGCAATTGCTTCAATATTGTATTTCTCACACAGTTCGCGAATTTCATTCCCGGATGCATCAACCCTTTTTTGGGGTGCATGGGGAAAAATAGTTCCGTGATATAACAATTTTCCCTGCGGATCAAGGCATACAACTTTGCACCCAGTACGGAACCCAGGGTCAATAGCCAATACTCTCTTTTGCCCTAGCGGTGCCGCCAGGAGTAAATGCCTTAAGTTTTCGGTAAAGACACCAACCGATGTTTCATCAGCCCGACCTTTTAACTCCAACCTGATCTCTGTTTCAATCGAAGGTTTAAGCAACCTTTTATAAGCATCTTTTCCAGCCAATGCAACCTGCTCCGATGCCGGTGAATGACCCTTCACAAACACATTATTAATAATAGCTACCGCTTCTTCCTCCGGTGGTCTGATATCTACCCGCAATATCATCTCCTTTTCACCTCTTCGCACAGCCAGCAAACGATAAGCCGGTATTTTGGATACAGCACCACTCCAGTCATAATAGTCACTATACTTTTTACCCGTATCCTCTTTCCCCTTAATAACGGAAGAATAGATCACTCCTTTTTTACTAAATAAATTCCTTATACGCTTTCTGACGATTAAATTCTCATTAATCATTTCTGCTATTATATCCCTGGCTCCCTGAAGGGCATCATCATGCTGTTCCACTCCCTTGTCATTATCAATATATTCAGAAGCTTTACCAGCTATGGAGCCGGGTAATTGTTGCATAAGATATTTCGCCAGAGGTTCCAACCCTTTTTCCCTTGCTACTACTGCACGAGTTCGCCGTTTAGGCTTGTAAGGCAGATAAATATCTTCAAGCTCTGTAAGGCTTTCAGCTTTATCCAGACTAAGTTGTAACTCATCCGTAAGCATTCCCTGCTCACCAATTGACTTAACAATGCTATTCCGCCGTTTTTCTATCGCCTGCAAACGTTCATATTCAGAACCTATCACTCCTATAACCACTTCATCCAGGCTGCCGGTTGCCTCCTTTCTGTATCTTGCGATAAACGGAATAGTTGACCCACTCGCCAACAATTCCAAAGTAGCTTGTACCTGTTCTAAACGGATAGACAACTTACCGGCAATAATTTTTTTGTAATTTTTTTCCACAAATATTTTTTTATTCTAAAACAGAGTCACATAATTGCATCCGGCCAAAAGCGTACCGGAGGTCTTTCAAGTATAATTTGAACGGCCAAAATTAAACCTTTACATTCAATAAGACACAAATGGGTAAGAAAAAATCTATCAAAAGAGAAATAATCGAATGGGGTATATTTTTTGGCATAATAGCCACTTTATACCTAACCGGTTTGCATACTCCTGTTCTGGGGTTTATGCAAGGACTAATTTTAAAAACAGGGATCATTAAACCTTCTATTGAAAAAGAAAGTGACATACGGGCAAGTTATTCCTTTACACTTGTCGATCAATATGGTGAGCATGTAGATTTTAAAAACTTTAAAGGCGAAACTGTTTTTATAAATATTTGGGCTACGTGGTGCCCCCCCTGTATAGCCGAAATGCCGGACATCAATAATCTTTACCACGAACTAAAAGGAGAAAATATTCATTTTTTTATGATTTCAATGGATGATGATTTTGAGAAAGCTAAAAAATTTGTTGATAAAAAAGGATATGATTTCCCAATCTATAGACTCGGAAGTATGATGCCGGAAGTTTTTCATAGCAAAGCAATACCAACTACATTTGTGATTTCTCCAAAAGGAATGATCGTTGTTAAAAAAAGCGGTATGGCCAAGTACAATACAGAGGAATTTAGAAACTACCTGAAAGAGCTGGGAGATTAATTTCCGGTAAGCATTCTTCAGAAATTGAAAAGATCCCAGCACAAGGCCGGGAAAACTCTCAAACTCTGAACAAACCTTCACTAAAACTACGGTTTGCAAAGCATATTAACCTATATATTAACAAAATTTTCACCATTTATTTGGCGATGATAATTATTAAAACTAATTTTGCGACCTGATTTTAAACGATATAAGTAGTCTATTAAATAAAACATGGCACATCACAAGTCTGCAATAAAAAGAATTAGATCAAACGAAACCAAAAGGATTCGCAACAGGTACTATTTAAAAACCACAAGAACCTTCATTAAGAAATTAAGAAAGGCAACCGATAAGGAAGAAGCGCAAGAGTTGTACAAAAAGGTTTCTAGTCTTTTGGATAAATTGTCCAAACGAAATGTTATTCACAAAAATAATGCTGCTAATAACAAATCGAAGCTTAAAAAGCTTGTTGATAGCCTGTAATAATATTTAAATTAGAAAAAAGCCCCGAGTCAGGGGCTTTTTTATTTCCCTGATTTGCAAGTTTCCGCTTCATTCACAATATTCAGGAAACTATATTTTTTAAAATGGAAAAATCCGGATACCGCCCGAACATTTTGAATTGGGCTAAAGAAGACAGACCAAGAGAAAAGCTCTTGCTAAAAGGCAAAGATGCTTTAAGCGATGCCGAACTCATCGGTATTTTACTCGGTTCAGGCACTCGCGAAATTAATGCAGTAGATCTTGCCAGACACATATTACAGGAAGTGGATAACGACCTTTATGCCCTTGCCAGATTTGATGTGAAGGATCTTCAGAAATTTAAAGGAGTTGGTGAAGCTAAGGCAATCACAATCATAAGTGCACTAGAGTTGGGAAGAAGACGGAAAACAGCTGAGTTCATTAAAAAACCAAAAATTACATGTTCAAATGATGCCTACATTTGTTTGTCTCCATATTTGCTGGATAAAATAACAGAAGAATTCTGGATCCTGATCCTCAACAAGGCTAATAAAGTTATTGCTTCGCGTAAAATCAGTCAAGGTGGCACATCTGGTACCGTAGCTGATCCAAAAATCATTTTTAAAACAGCACTCGACGAACGGGGTTCCTCAATTATTCTTGCCCACAATCATCCTTCGGGAAATATTCAGGCCAGCGGTAACGATATTAAGCTCACAAAAAAACTTAAACTGGTTGGTGAATCATTGGATTTACCGGTTCTGGATCACATTATTTTTTCGGACGAACATTATTTTAGTTTTGCTGACGAGGGAATATTATAGTAGAATTACGAATTAGAAATTACGAGTTACGGGTTATCTAGATCATACAATCTGAACAAACTTCTGAACCTTTGAACCTTTAACTTGATCATTTTAAAAAAATTATAACCACTTAATTTATTATCTATCTCTTTTATATTTATTTTTGCCAAAATTTTAACAAATGAAAATCTCTCTCAATTGGCTTAAGGATTATATTGACTTGCCTGAAAGCACTGAAGATATCGCTCACATGCTTACCATGTCAGGACTGGAAGTGGAAGGAATTGAAAATGTTGAAGCAATAAAAGGAGGACTTAAAGGTATAGTTATCGGTGAAGTGCTCGAATGCTCCAAACATCCCAATGCCGATACACTTAGCACCACCCTCGTCGACATTGGCGAAGGGCAAACCCTGCCGATCGTATGTGGCGCCCCTAATGTGGCTAAAGGTCAGAAGGTAGTCGTGGCTACAGTCGGAACAATTTTATACAGCGAAGATGGACAGGAATTTAAAATAAAAAAAGCTAAGATCAGAGGGGAGGTCTCAGAAGGGATGATATGTGCTGAGGACGAACTGGGTTTTGGCAAAAATCATGATGGCATCATTGTGCTGGAGGACAAAATAAGCAACGGCACACCGGCTGCAGAATACTTCAAACTAGAATCGGATGAAGCCCTTGAAATTGGACTTACGCCCAATCGTGCAGACGCCACTTCTCACATTGGTGTAGCCCGCGACCTCCGGGCTCTATTAAAGCGGGATGTAAGATATCCAGTTATATCTAACTTTAAACCAGACAATAATGACAATTCTATTGAAGTTTTAGTTGAAAACAGAAATGCCTGTCCCAGATACTCCGGGATCACAATCAGTGACCTTACAATCAGCGAATCCCCTGAGTGGATCAAGCGCCGGCTTCTATCGATAGGCCAGACACCAATTAACAATGTAGTGGATATCACCAACTTTGTCTTACACGAAATGGGTCAACCACTTCACGCCTTTGATCTCGACAAAATAGCGGGAAAAAAGATTGTAGTTAAGACCTTGCCCGAAGGCACAACCTTTAAAACACTCGATGAACAAGACCGAAAACTAAAAGCAAAAGACCTCATGATTTGCGATGCGGAAGAGGGAATGTGCATTGCCGGAGTATTTGGAGGAGCAAAATCTGGAGTCACCAATCAAACGACAAGTATATTCCTTGAGAGTGCATGTTTTGCTCCTGACTATATACGCAGTACCTCCCTTACCCATGGCCTTAAAACAGATTCAGCATTCCGTTTCGAGCGTGGTACTGATCCAAACATTACAGTTTATGCCTTAAAACGTGCAGCCTTGCTCATTAAAGAATATGCTGGTGGGCAAATATCTTCTGACGTCATTGATATATATCCGGAGAAGATCCTCCATTTTGAAGTGCAAATGCACTATGCTCACATTAAAAGGCTTATTGGTAAGGAAATTGAACAAGCCAGAATAAAAGAGATCCTCAATTTATTGGATATTGAAATAAAAAATGAAACACCCAATAGCTTTATCGCCGTTGTGCCCCCCTACCGGGTGGATGTAACAAGAGAAGCTGATGTGATTGAAGAAATTTTACGCATTTACGGGTATGACAACATAGAACTGTCAAAATCCACCGGGAGCCCCTTTCACGCAGAATTCGCACATCCGGATCTCCGTAAGGAACAATTAATTGCCTCGGAAATGCTTGCCGCCAACGGTTATTTCGAAATAATCACTAATTCCCTGACAAAACCTGAATATGCTGAGCGATCAAATGCACTCCAGGAAAAAAATAGCGTTTTTATTCTGAATAAACTAAGTGAAGATTTGGCAGTCATGCGCCAAACATTACTTTTTTCCGGACTGGAAGTCATTGCCCACAACATAAATCGCAGGCAATATGACCTCAAACTTTTTGAACTTGGAAAAGAATATAAGTTTATTGAAAAAAAATATAAGGAACAATTCTATTTATCTATTTGGGTCACAGGAAATTACGAGGCAGAGAACTGGATCAAAGAAAAAAGGCCTCTGGAATTTCACGATTTATATGGTATAGTTTTAAAAATAATCAATAAATTTATTGGAGAAAGGTATAGCAGCGAAAATTTCAAAGACGAACGTTTTGCATACGGTTTGAAATTATCCATAAATGGTTTTGAATTTGCCAAATTTGGATTATTAAACAAAAGCACAACTCAGATCGTCGGTGTAAATGAAGATATTTTTTATGCTGAACTTGATTTTGAATGGTTAGTTGACAAAAGAAAAGATGATTTTAAAATTCAGGGAATTTCAAAATTCCCTGAAGTGCGAAGAGATTTGTCACTGGTAATAGATAAAAGTGTACCTTTCGAAAAAATTAAAAAAATAACCGAAGCAAACGAATTTCGTGGTATTTTAAAACAAGTTAATGTTTTTGATTACTATGTAGGAGAAAAACTTGAAAATGACAAAAAAGCCATTGCAATTAATCTTACCTTACAGGATAATTATAAAACGCTAACTGATAAAGTTATTGATAAGACCATGAAAAAGTTGATAAATCTTTTTGAAACAGAGATTGGGGCCATAATTAGAAAATAAATGATAAAACGAGACAGATTAAATTTAGAGCTTCAGGCATTGGAAAGGAAAATTCGGCTATTATTAAGCCAATTCAAAACCCTTTTATCCACTAATGAGGCGCTTAAAAATGAAAATCTGGAACTCAAATCTCTGATTCAGGCCAAAGACAACCAAATAAATGACTTTCATAATAAAATTAAAATTAGTACTATTGTAGATCGTATTACAGTAGGAGAAAAAGAAGTCAAGGAGGTTAAAAACAAGATCGATGAACATATAAAGGAAATTGATAAATGTATCAATGAATTGTCAAAATAATTATACCATATTAATTTCCTGATGGAAGAACTTTCGATAAAAATAAAAATAGCCGATAGGGAATATCCAATGAAAGTGGATGTCTCTGATGAAGAACAAATCCGACTAGCCGGTAAAAAGATCAATGAAAAGATAAAGTTATACAGGGATCAATTCGGGATCGACGACAAACAGGATCTTTTGGCAATGGTTGCTTTTGACAGTCTTTTTGAAAAACTCAAGTCAGATACAAGCCAGGCTACATTAGGAGAATCGACCATTGATAAAATTCAATATTTAAATCGTTTGATTGCGGATGAAATTGAATAAAATCAGGGTTTAGTCCTTTAAATCGTATATTTTTCTTGTAACCCTTCTAATTCTTGCTCCTGCCCAACTTAAACCAGCAAGATTATGGACGGAACATATATTCTCCTATCGATTATCATTTCTTTAGCCGCCGGAATATTTATTGGACGCATTTTATTAAAGAAACTCCAAAAAAAAGAAGATGAAGATGCGGAAAATAAAGCTGATCTGATTCTAAAAGAAGCCCGCCTACAGGGAGAAGCTGTAAAAAATGATAAAATCCTTGAAGCCAAAGAAAACATACTAAAACTCAACTCAGAGTTTGAAACGGAATCTAACCGTAAAAAAAATCAACTGATCAGTAATGAATCAAAAATCAAACAAAGAGAGCAAAATCTGTCTAAACAAATTGAACAATCCAAGCGCAGGGAAGATGAGCTGGAAAGTATGAAAGAAAATATTTCAGCTCAAATGGAAATTATCAATAAACGCAAAATTGAGTTTGAAAGAATAAAATTAGATCAGATCAACGCCCTTGAGAAAATTAGCAATTTATCCATCGATGAGGCCAGCGAGCAATTGATTAAAGCTCTTGAAGATGAAGCCAAAACCAAAGCATCCTCTCATATAAAAGAGATAATAGAAGAGGCTAAACTCACAGCCACAAAAGAGGCTAAAAAGATAGTGGTCGAGACAATCCAGAGGACAGCCACGGAAAATGCTATTGAAAACTGCGTTTCTGTATTTAATATTGAAAGCGACGATATAAAGGGTAAGATTATTGGTCGTGAAGGACGAAACATTCGCGCACTGGAAGCCGCTACCGGCGTGGAAATCATTGTAGATGATACACCGGAGGCTATTATCATTTCTGGTTTTGATCCGGTAAGACGTGAAATTGCCCGGCTATCATTACATAGATTGGTTACTGACGGACGAATTCACCCCGCCAGAATTGAGGAAATTGTTGCCAAAACAACCAAAAACATCAATGAGGAAATTGTTGAAACCGGCGAACGTACCGTTATAGATCTCGGCATTCATGGTTTACATCCTGAGCTGATCAAACTGGTTGGTAGAATGAGATTCAGATCTTCATATGGTCAAAACTTATTACAGCACTCCAGGGAAGTGGCCAAACTATGTGCTACCATGGCATCGGAACTTGGATTAAACTCAAAAAATGCTAAAAGGGCCGGATTGTTACACGACATAGGAAAAGTATGGCCGGAAGAACCGGATTTGCCTCACGCATTGCTCGGTTTGGATCTGGCTAAGAAATACAACGAAAATAAAGAAGTGTGCAATGCCATCGGCTCACACCACGATGAAGTAGAAATGACATCATTGATATCCCCTCTCGTTCAGGCCTGTGATGCCATATCAGGATCCAGACCGGGCGCACGACGGGAAATCATGGAATCCTACATCAAACGTCTGAAGGAACTGGAATCTCTCGCAGTTAGTTTTGATGGTGTAAACAAATGCTTTGCCATCCAGGCAGGACGTGAATTGAGAGTAATAGTCGATTCACAATCTGTCACTGACACCGACGCCAGCCAGCTTTCATTTGATATCTCCCAAAAAATAGAAACTGAGATGCAATACCCGGGTCAGATCAAGGTAACAGTAATACGCGAAACACGCTCGGTAGCCTTTGCTAAATAGAGCCTGTCTATAAACTCAGGGTCTGGATCAGAATGTTCGCTATCAAGGCTTGCGAAGTTGAAAAAAGCGGAGTTTACCGATGTAATCGAGCATTTTTTCGACGAGCGTAACGCCGAGAGC
>QMMZ01000056.1 GCA_003647525.1 Deltaproteobacteria bacterium
AATGGTCATTCTGTACAGCTCTGAAATTAATGTCTGGCTTATCATGCCCGTCAGTTTTTGCCACTTATCAGGAAAGTTGGCCACTCTGAATGCTTGGGGTAAAATATCCCTGAACGGCATGTAGCATGACTCTATCCAGCTCAACGGAATAGCCCTTAAAAAATCGGAAATAAATCCCCTGACCGGCACCGGAAAATATTGCAATCCTCTTGCAATGGATTTAGTACTCCAGTAACGCACGTAGCCTGCGAATTGCTCATCCCCGCCATCTCCTGACAGAGCTACAGTTACATGCGAATGTGTAAGCTTGCTGACTAAAAAACTAGGAATCGCAGATGAATCAGCAAAAGGTTCATCATACATTCCAGGAAGCATTGGAATAACTTCAGTAGCCTCCTTTGGTGTCACATAAAGTTCTGTGTGATCTGTACCCAGATGCCTTGCAACTTTAGCTGCCCACTTAGCCTCATTATATCCTTTCTCTTTAAAACCAATGCTGAATGTACGAACAGGAGATGAATTTACTTTTTGCATCAGAGCAACAATAATTGATGAATCAATTCCCCCGCTAAGCAAAGCACCCAGAGGCACGTCACTTATCATTCTGTCTGAAACAGCCTGAGTAAGGATATCATCAAGTTGCTGTAATTTTTCTTCTTCATTAAGAGCGGAATTAATTATTTCTCCTTTCATATCAGGGTGCAGCCAGTAAGTATGGGTTTTTATAGTATTGTTCTCATAAGTAATGAAATGGCCCGGCAGTAACTTAAAAGTATTTTTAAAAATAGTTCTTGGAGCTGGAATATACTGGTAATGCAAAAAAAGAGGAATGGAATCAGGATCAATATCCTTATTAAATATACTGAAGGCCATGAAAGCCTTTAATTCCGAAGCAAATAAAAAAGTGCCATTGCTGAAATGATAATAAAGCGGTTTTATTCCTATTCTATCTCTTGCTAAAAAAAGGCGATTTATTCTGCCGTCCCATATTGCAAAAGCAAACATACCAATAAATTTTTTGAGGCAGTCAACTCCCCATTGCAGATATGATTTCAGTACAATCTCAGTATCTGTACTGCTTTTAAATTTATGTCCATATCCTTCAAGGATTTTTCTTGTTTTTTTAAAATTATATATTTCACCGTTATATATAATGGAAACATCATTACTTGTCATGGGTTGACGGCCGGCGCTGGAAAGATCTATAATTGATAATCTGCGGTGAGCAAGTCCAATACCCACCTCTTCATCATAAAAAAAGCCCGAATCATCCGGGCCACGGTGATAAAGGCTTAAAGAAGCTTGTGGAAGCATTTTTTTGAAAGAATTGAATTTTCTTTTACTTATAAATCCGACGATTCCGCACATTTACTCGAACTCGCTGACCAGGTTACGCAACAGATCTGCCAAGCGCGGTGCAACAACCTGTAAGGAATATTGGGATTCTACTTTTGCACGAGCAGCTTTGCCCATATGATCTCTCAGTTCATAGTCATTACCCAGGGTCTTTAGTGCTTGAACCCAATCAAAAACCGTTATAGCCAAGAATCCATTTACGCCATCTTCGACAATTTGTTGATTCACGCCTACTGGAGAGGCTACCACAGGCCGACCGCACGCCATATACTGGATCAGCTTGTAGCCACATTTGCCGCGTGTCCAAGGATCATCGGGCATAGGCATTATGCCAACATCAAAGTCCTGAATATTTTCGACCTCAGTCTCTTCCGACCACGCCCGAATTTCAGTAGGGACACCATCTAATTGAACTTGTCCCGAACCTACGAGGACTAATCGGGCATTTATATTACTGCATACCTTGGCAAAGGCATGAGTTACGAGATAAAGATATTTGGCCGTAATAGGTGAGCCTATCCAACCGAAGTTAATCTCAGATTTTTTGAGATGTGGTTCCACCCGATACTGCTTCAAATCAACCACTGTAGGCAGGCATTCAATCCATCTGGCCCCTGCCCTTCTTGCTTGATCCGCCAGGTACTTATTGCCCACAATCACAAGGGCTGCTCGATGCATGACCTTATCAATCTTGTCGCCCAATATTCTACTCACCATGTGCCATTGATGCATGTCGTAACGGTGAAAAACAGCGTCGTCATAGTCCACAATATAGGGAATACCAAAGCGAGCAAGTATTCCCTCTGCCCATGCAGGAAGCCAAGGCAAGATTTCGTATTCAATCCACAACAAATCAAAACGATTACTTTTGAGCAGGCAACCAATCCTTCGAACATAAGCGCCAATAACAGATAACAAATGGACACGCCTGCCCGTGTATAAGTTTTTTATGTATTCGTCTCCCAGCAAAGAAGCCACGGTCACGTCAATGCCCTGAGCCTTTAGATAGGGCAGATACTGGTAGCTTCGAAGCCGGCTGCTCGCACCAAGACGACTGTAACGGCTAAGAAGGAGAACTTTCATTTAAAAGGATTATTAATTTCAGAATACTTTAGTTTCATTGCACACAAATACGTAACTCTTAAAATTTTCATGTGCAATTTTACCAAATTTAATGTTTTACTTTATGTATAAAACAGTACAACCAATAGCAAAATGCCTTTGCCATTGTTTTTAATATCGTAGTAACAAATAATTCTTTATAGAATTTAACTAAAATAAGACTATGGTATTTTGCTATAAAACACGCTCTACTAAGTACACCTTTAACTGATGATAAACGGTCATCATTTTCTGTGCGATATCTCCTTGCTACTAATGTCTCAACCATAGCCGGACCAAATTGTTTAATTATTTCAGCACATGTCAAACCCTCGCAACCCTTTAGATCTTGATAATAGAAAAATAGTTTAAAATTCGACAATTTTACAACCGGCATGCATTCACCCGGTGTTCCAAAATTAAGAAAATCTTTAAGAGATAATTCGTAGGGTTTTTGGTAGTACTTACCAATCAAATCTCCGTTTTCCAATTCAACACATCTGAAAAAAATTATTGGATATTTATTATATTTTTGTAGTAATTTCAGCATTTCTTTTGCCACTTCAGAAACAAGCAGATCATCAGAATCAATAAAAAGCAACCATTCACCACCGGCCTGTATCGCACCAAGATTTTTTGCACCAGTTACCCCTAAATTTTTTTCGCTCCTAAACAGTCTAATATCACCGGCAGTCAATTCTTTCTGGTAAATTTCATTAAGTTTTTCGTAGGTAAAATCAGTTGAAGCATCATCCACAACAATAATTTCAACACGCTCACTATTATGCTCCGCAAAGTCCAAGGCGCTATTAATTGTGTGTATGACCAATTCCTTCCTGTTATATGTTGTTATAATTATAGATAAAAAAGTCATTCGATAGTAAAGCCTTAAATTTTATTTATAATTTTGAAGTAAAAAAAGTTTTTTATATTTTTTTTTATCTTCTGCCTTAATGACCACGGAAGCAAACTTTTAGGATATGAAATAAGCTTGCTAACAAGACAAATAAAAGTTTCCTTAAAACCATGGAAACCATGTCATGTGGGCATGGATATTGAATCAAACGATAGAAAGAATTTTATACAGATTAAAAAGGCCGTCCTGCCGCTGATAACGCTCAATAAGTATTATCGACACAAGCCCTAATATTAGAAACAACGAAAAAGATATTATAAAATTTATAAGTCCTGCTGCCGGCATAAACAGACGAATGATAAAAGCGCAGAAACCCGCCACTATCAGCAATATACAGCTTAGCATACCAACCTTATAAAACCAATCTTTCCAAGTTACATTGACCTGTTTTAGAGCTGACGCACGATAAACCCATGTTAACCCGAACACCTGTATTAATAATGCTGCGACTAATGGAGCTGCAATGCCAAGGAAAGGAAAAAGAGCGAGAGTTAAAGTGACCTTTAATAACAACTCAATAAACTGAGGTACAACCAATCTCCCAAGCTTTGCAAGCGCGTAATGCAATATAATATCATGCCTGTTGACCACCTGAATGAAAAGCAATATACCGGCAACCCAGTAATACCACCAAACATCAGGACGATTAGCTTCACCCACCCATAATGCAACAAGCGAAGAGCCGAAAATTCCATACGATAGCCCTGCTATTATTCCCAAACAGTGCTGCAACCGGCTGGTACAAAGAAAAATCAGGGATGTATGTATAGTTCCTTTTCCGCTGTCAATCCTGGTTAAATAAGGACTCAAAATTTCGCTGATACGTCCAAGCAGCAAAGCAATCACTTCAGGAATCTTCCAGATAACAAGATAGGCGGAAACAAAAGTTGAACCTAATACAGCGCCAATAATTAGAACATCTCCATATATCAGCCCGAATTGAGCCAGGCCAAATATGAAATATGATCCCCCTTTTGTCACAAACATTTTTTTTACCAGTTTTGAATTTGGCAAGTGCAATTTAAAAGGTTCAAGCTTACCTGAAATTCTAAGCTGTAATCTTGCCCCTATAGCGGCAACCAATACTCCGATTAAATTTGCCAACATAAGCAAATCTAAACGAGGATTGTTTAAAATATAAAAGATTACAATTGCGGCAAAAACTACTTGGGAGATAATCCGATAAAAATTTGCCCAGCCTTGCTGAAGTATGGCCGTAAAGAGAGCAATGTCTGCCTGGTGAATATATTGAATCCAAATATAAAAACCCAATAAAAAACAGGCATTACGTCCTTCATTTATAAGAGAAACTTCAGCGCCACAAAGCCACCAGTTTCCAGCCGTCATACCTGCCAATACTATAATTAACAGTATTAGTGTTGCATATGCACAAAACCCTAAAAATACAACCCAGTGGACATCCTGCACATTTATCTTCTCACGCTGTGAGTCTGAGGATGCAAGCAAATACACACCTGCTCCACTCAACCATCCAATACCAACTGCAGCAAAATTTGAAATTGTCATGAATAAATAATAAAGACCTGTCAACCTGGGCCCCAGGTTATTAAGCAAAAAAGGCAATAAAAATACCTGGATTGCTATAGTAATGGCAAGACCCAGGTAGTTAGATAACAGTGCGACTAAATAACTGATCATAAAATCTTACCCAAATATTTTTTGTCAAAGAAAGGAAATTCCTATGCAATTCTGCTCTCCATGCAAGCCAGCCTGGGCCATTGAAATCCAGATCCCCAGATATTTCTGTTATGATTTTACGCAACTGCCAGCTCTCGCAGTGGAACCTGAATCAGCTTTTTGGGATTTTTCGACGACTGTGCCAGTCTCTCCATTTCCTTTACGATTTCTGCTTTAAGGTATTGCTCTCCACAAATCTGGCAGACACCGGTTGGAACATTCTCGATCAAAGCAATCAGTTCTTCTCCCCAACGGTAGTCTATCGTTACCTTAACTCAAAGCCCAAAGCTTATTTCTCTAATTCCCCTTTTTTCCGTATCAAAATTAATTCCACATAAGATAATCTTCTTGCCTCTCCCACGCCAATTGTCAACATAACCCTTTTCCTTTATCTGCTTTATTCCTTTATCAGCGCTCTGGTTACACTTGAATTCTATGATATAGACCTTGTTTTTGAACTCTACTGTCATATCAAGCCTGCCACGCGATGTCAGCAGCTCGCTTTTGGCATTATAACCAATAAGTGATAGACTTAAATAGATTATGGTATGAAAGTATGCTTCGTTGGGCTTATCTTTCTCGCCATAAAGCGGATAAGGGATGGAGGAAAAGATTGAATCAATATAGATTCTTATCCCTTCAAAATCTTCCTGCTCAAGCGCTTTTCCCAGCTTTCCGGCAAGATAAAATGTGTCCGGAGTGGTCTCAAAAAGATATTGCATCAATATCTCTGAAAAGCTCTTTTTTACTTCCTGGTTTGGATAAGCAAGAAAAATTATATTATCTTCCATTGCTTTGATTGTCAGATAACCGCTTTGAAACAAGAGGGGCTCTATCCTGATATTTTTTATGTCAAACGCATCAAGGAGGTTTTCCGTTATCTTTATATCTTCAAGTTTTGGTATATAATAATTTTTCTGCCTTAAAAGGTTTACAAGAAGTGTCGGGGTGGCTGTCTTAAACCAGTAGTTTTTGAATTCTCCTTCTTTGAGACAGTACATAAGAGAGATAGGAGAATATACTTTTTTGTCGCTTTCTATACTGAATCTGTATCCATTATACCAGTATCTTATCATCTCCATGCATAGCTTACGATCAAACCCCTTTTTCCCGCAAAATATTTTAAGATAAGCATCAAAATATTTTTCGATCTCCTCTTCCGTATAGCCCAGAAAATCTGCATATTCCCTGTTCATCGTTATGTCTATAAGGTTGTTCCACTCAGAAAATATCGACACCTTTGCAAACCTTGAAACTCCTGTCACAAAGGTGAATTTAACGACATTTACTACCTCTTGGTCCTTTAATACCCCAAAAAAGTTCCTTAATGTATCCCTGTTCTCTTCGGCTGTATTAAGTCTTTCTTTACCAAGCCCAAGGTGGTCTATTATTGGCTTGTCGTATTCATCTATAAGGATTGTTGTTTTTTGATTGTACTTTTCTGACAACCTTATTAATAATTTGGCAAATGCAAGCGGCAGGCTTCCTTCCAGGTCTACATCGAGATCACAAAATTTATAATAGTCCAATACAATCTGCTTCAGATCATTACGCAAACTTTGCGGACTGCTACCGTCAATACGATTAAAATCAAACACGACTACCGGATATTTTTCAAACTCCCACTTGTCATAGATCCAGAGTCCATTAAAGAGTTCCCTGTTGCCTTTAAACAGCTCATGCAGTGTGGATACAGTTAAGGACTTCCCAAATCTCCTTGGCCTTGCAAAAAAATAGGCTGTCCCTTCTTCAATCATTCTGTATAACCACCTTGTTTTGTCAATATATATATAACCTTCTTCCCTAAGCCTCCTGAAAGATGATGTGTCAAGCGGGAGTTTGCCGGGTTTATTTTTAATCATGAGTTTTTCTTCTTTCTCAATAACATCTCCAACATCCTCATCCGTCAGCTTTGCCGAAAGCGGCAAACTTACTGTCTGTCGTCCGATGCGCATGGCATTGGATCTGAGCATCTATTCAGATCATATCCTCGGGCAGGAGCAATTGCAATGAGCCCGTCAATAATATGAAGGTGAGTGTCAAACTTAATCATTTCGGAATTATTATCACAGGAGGCAAAGGATGCTGCTGTCGAGGATGCTGTCGAGGATGCTGCTGTCGAGGATGCTGTCGAGGAGCAGGTGCTGGATATATGGCACATCCAATAATAAAATAGATAATGGCTAAAAGAATAATTATTTTTTTCATAAGTTAACTCCCGCTTTTTCTCAATGTTGCTATTATTTTTTCCACCTTTCCGTCGGATATTTTAACATTTTTTGTATAGGTAAGATATCCCGGTTTAGCTAACTCGATTTTGTGTTTGCCGGATCGTAGCACAAGAGATCCTTGAGATTCGACAAATTGAGAGGCAATGCCGTAAAAATTGCCGTCAATATAAACAGAAGCATCTTCAGGAGTCACCTGAAGCACAAGAAATCCTGTTTTGTTTAGTTCAAGTTGATAAGTTGATTCAGATTCAATCTTTTTATCTGCAAATAAGGCTAAAGCGACATCCATTTCTATTCTATGACGAGGAAGGACATTGGTTGTGAAATAAGCTGTCTTATAACCTTCTTTTCTAAGTGATACAGAATGGGTGCCTGGAATAAGAGTAAGGCAATGAGGCGTACATGAAAAATCCTTTGCTATGCCCATGTACTCTCCATCCACATAAACATTAGCGTCCATCGGTTGTACATTTAAATGAATATATCCTACATCGGCTACGGGCCTAATTGGAGGCCTTTGGTATGGAGTTTTAGGAACTCTAACTACAGGCGGAGGAGCTATAACTATTGGCGGAGGAGCTATAACTATTGGCAGAGGCCACCAGGGTCGAAGAATTATTCTTACTCCAGCCCTAGCTCCAGCGAATGCCTCGGTCGTTATTAGCAAAAACGCCAGTAATGATAGAGAAATAATAAATATAAATTTATGGTTTTTCATAGTTGGTTTCCTTTATTTTTACGCGAGTATATTTTCTCTATAATGATACCATATACACTACCTGTTGCAAAAACTAAAGATCTTAATAGAATTACGGCTGGCGAAATCAAACCGACTATCTTCTCCTTTTTAAATGTCTTTAAGGCAAATGGAAATGTTGAAACAATAATAGTACCCCAACAAAATATGGCAAAGTAAATTAGGCTTGGAATAATCAATGCAAGTGAAAAAAGTAATAAAGATAGCGCCATAAGAATAGTCTGAATTTTGATAACTGCAGGCGTATAAGAATCTTTTAAAGCTTTATCAGGGTAACGACTATAAACAACCATTCGCCAATAACCTCTCCAGAATTTAAGTTTTAAATACTTTTTTATCGTATCTGGATGCATATGATAAACAAAGGCATTCGGGGTGAAAACAAGTTTATACCCAGAAGTTGCCAGACGATAAGACAGGTCTGTATCCTCATTGTTAGCCACGGGAAA
>QMMZ01000057.1 GCA_003647525.1 Deltaproteobacteria bacterium
GGAATGCATCTTTGAAATTCCTTGTCCTGAATTTGTTGTTGAACCTCTGGAAGTAGAAGTATGGTTGGAACCAAATGAACAATCTTCCGAAATAATAACCCTTTCCAACCCTGGTCAGTTAAGTGTTGAATGGACAGCAGAATTGGAAATTCTTACACCAGGAAGTAATGATTGGATATCAATAGATCCTCATACAGGAGTTTTAACTTCAGGAGAAACTACAGAATTGATAGTTTATTTGGATGCGACCGACATATTTAATTCCATTAGCAATGCAATAGTTAATTTTAGCACTTCACCAAATGTTAGTTCTCCCACTGTGGCAATTGAAATGGTAATTGAAGGTTTTCCATTTATTGATGGATTTAACTATGAGGTAAGTTGTACAAAGGTTCAGTTGGATTGGTTGGTTTTTCCACCTGGATTATCTGCAGACAGCATTTATGTGTATCGGGATTCGGTTTTAATTGCAATCACTTTTGAAAATTCCTATATAGATTCACTTGTATTTCCAGAAATAGAATATACCTACTATGTGACAGGATTTTTTATTAATGGAAATTATAATACGTCATCATTATTTCTTAACACTGTTGTACCATTACCTGATAGTCTTGAACCTTTAAATCTTGAGAATATTGCTTATTATCCTGATATGTATGATATTACATTGTGGTGGGACGAGCCAAATACATGTATAGCTCCTGATGGTTACAATATATATCGCGATGGTGATTTAATTGCAGAAATGGTTACTGAATTGACTTTTATTGATCCTGATGTTACATGGATGTATGAACTGGTAGGATATAATGTAACAGCGGTTTATTACTTTGGTGAATCGGAATTTTCAAATACTACATACTTTTTAAATAGTGAAATTGAGAATTTTAGTTTTGTAAATTTACTTTTATTCCCAAATCCGGTAAAAGATAAATTATACATTCAGTTACAACCACAATATAAAATCAATCAAATTGAATTATTGAATAATTTGGGATTAACCATTTTCAATAATAAAGTAAATAGTAATTCTTATCAGTTAGATGTTTCACATTTAAGCCCAGGAATTTATTTCTTAAAATTAGAAACTGAACAGGGTTTTGTTTTGCAAAAAGTATTGATTCAATAATTTTTTTCCAATCCGTTGGTGGGGACACCAACGGCAATCCTTTTAGTCCTTTCCAATAACTGGTCAAAATGAGGCTCTAGAACAAATATCTAATCATCTGATCACTTTTAGTGGTCTGATGATTTACAAGGTATATTTTCATATTTTTGCACCCCCGAATATAAATGTAAGCGATGATTTCAGTAAATAACCTTTCCATACACTTTACCGGTACTGATCTTTTCAGTAGCGTTTCTTTTCTTGTGAATAACAAGGATCGAATAGGTTTAGTTGGGAAGAATGGATCGGGTAAATCCACATTGCTGAATATCATTTCAGGTGCTCTTATTCCGCAAGAAGGAGAAGTTGTTATTCCGGCCAACACCAGCATTGGATACCTGCAGCAGGAAATGGACACTTCCAGCCGGAAGTCAATATTTGATGAGGCACTAACTGCCTTTGATGAAACCCTGGAACTGGAAAAGAAAATAGCAAATTTGAACCAGGAGATTGCCGAACGAACGGATTATGAGTCGAAGGCATACAACCAATTGATCCATCAGTTAACTGAGGCTAACGAAAGATTCCAGATCATTGGTGGGCAATCAATGCAGGGCGAGACGGAAAAGGTTCTTGCAGGACTTGGTTTTAAACGATCAGATTTTCAAAGGCCGGTTTCAGAGTTTAGCAGTGGCTGGCAAATGCGGATTGAACTAGCTAAAATCCTTTTGAAAAAACCGGATGTTATTTTGCTTGATGAGCCAACCAACCATTTGGATATTGAATCCATTCAATGGCTGGAGGAATTTCTGATCAACTATTTTGGTGCGATTGTAACTGTTTCTCACGACAGGGCTTTCCTGGACAATGTTTGCAAACGGACTGTTGAAATAGAGCTGGGTAAAATTTATGATTATAAATCCAGTTATAGTGGTTATGTTGCCATGCGTGAAGATCGTTTGGCAAGGCAAATTTCTGCATACAATAATCAGCAAAATCAGGTAAAACAAATTGAACGTTTTGTCGAACGTTTTCGCTATAAAAATACCAAATCCCGTCAGGTACAGTCCAAGATCAAAATGTTGGATAAAATGGATACCATCGAAATTGAAGACATTGATCAGTCGGCTATTCATTTTAGATTTCCACCTGCTCCCCGGTCAGGAAAAGTGGTACTTGAAGGAGAGCATTTGGGTAAAAGTTATGGTGATTTGGAAGTGCTTAAAGACCTTAATTTTGCAGTGATCCAAAAAGACAGCATTGCTTTTGTGGGGAAAAACGGTGAAGGCAAAACAACACTTTCCAGGATTATCGTTGGAGAGTTGGAGTGTACAGGAACACTAAAATTTGGCCACAATGTTCAAATTGGATATTTTGCCCAAAATCAGGGTGATTACCTCGATCCGGATAAAACTGTTTTTGAAACCATCGATGACATTGCTGCTGGAGAAATTCGTAAGCAAGTGCGTTCTATTTTGGGTTCATTCCTTTTTAGTGGTGATACCATTGATAAAAAAGTCAAAATTCTTTCTGGAGGGGAAAAGTCAAGATTATCCCTGGCTAAGTTATTACTTACACCAACTAATCTATTGATCCTTGATGAACCAACCAATCACCTGGATATGCAATCGAAGGATATTTTAAAAAATGCCTTGCTTCAGTATGATGGGACTTTAATCATTGTTTCACACGACAGGGATTTTCTTCAGGGCTTGACCAACAAAGTATTTGAGTTTCGCGATCAGAAAATTAAAGAGCACCTTGGTGATATATATGATTTTCTGGAGTACCGAAAGCTAAAGTCGTTACAACAACTAGAAAAAGCAAAAAAGAACTTTAAAGACGGAACAGCCCCAATTTCGGAGAATAAGTTGAATTATGAGCAAAGGAAACAACTGGACAGGGAAATTCGGAAAACATCCAACCTCATTAAAAAATCAGAATTAAGAATTGAACAATTAGAAAAAGATATTCAGGAAAAGGATCAAATATTGAGTAATCCGGATCTACAGGAAAACATTGATTATAACGATGTTTCTATTGAATATAGTAATTTAACAAGTGAATTGGAAAAGGAAATGCTCAACTGGGAAAATCTTCATATTGAACTTGATAAATTCTTAGGATAACTGATGATTAAAAAACAGTCGATTAGTACTGATGTTCTGTTTGTCTGGATTTTATTCTTTGTTCTATTTATATACCTAATATTAAGGGTAATAATTGTACCCTTTCATGAGGATGAAATAGCGACATGGTTCATATATATTATGCACGGCCAATTAACTCCGATTTGTGATTATGTTGATGCTAATAATCATGTTTTAAATACAAATTTGTCCTGGCTATTTGCCAAAATATTTAATGCCTCACCCGAGGTTCTTCGAATTCCTAATTTGCTCTTTTTCCCGGTATACTTTTTTTATTCCTATAAAATAACCCGGTTAATTCAGGATCGTTATGTTCGGATTATTATATTTCTGGGGCTTGTAATGGCTCATCATTTTTTCGATTTTTTTGGCTTGTGTAGGGGATATGGGATATCAATGGGTTTATTATTGGCTTTGTGTTTTTATTTAATACGATTTCTTACAGATAATAAATACAAACATCTAGCTTTAACTTTGGTCTTATCCTTATTAATGATTTGGGCTAATCTTTCTTTGCTTGGTACAGTATATATTATTTTTGCATTTTTGGTTTTCTATGTAATTGCTGGCAATAAAAGTATTTATTATAAATTCTGGCTACTTATTGTTCTTTTTATCTCTTTCGCTATTATCCTGGGTTATGCTACCTGGTACGCTTTTTATTTACAGGATATTGGTAAACTATATTTGGGTAAGAATGATGAAGGGTTTATAAAAAGTTCCGTCCTAACCCTACTTGACATCCTTTTTCGAACAAAAAGTATTTATCTGTTGGCACTAACCATCATTTATTTTGCAATCATTGTTATTGGGATATCTTACAGAATGTTTAATAAAGGTATTTTAAAATATTTCGACAATCCATTAAATGTGTTCTCTATTTTGCTCCTTGGGAATATTTTCCTGATTTTTATTGAACACCTGATAATAGGAGTTGTATTCCCAATAGAAAGGGCAACTTTGTATTTTTATCCTTTGTTTCTTTTAGTTTTGGGTTTTACAGTTGATTATTTTAAAAAGAAATTTAGGCGAAAAAGCCTAATTTATATTGTTTTCCCTATTCTAATTATTCCACTACATTTTCTTTTTTCACTTAACCTTGATTATACAGCTGCTTACCGATGGGAGAGTTTCCCAGAGCGTTTTATAAATTATATTTATGAAAATGCTTCACAAAGTGATATTTACCCAATAGTAAGTATTTATGATTATGATAGATGGGTTTACAATAATTTCAAAAATAAGGGGAATATTCCCGTTATTGATGAAATTAACTATCCTGATACCATTGCTGATTTTCAAATTGGTAAGTTTGAAGACAATCCTTACATGAGGTCATTATATGATTCGCTTGATTATGATAAACGCAATGATTTTATTCTGATGAAACGAAAGGTTTTTCTAAATCGAGTTCCAATCCTTCAATATGATAGTATAACAACAAATGGGATGACTGATATTGAGTATGTTGGTTTTACAACTGATAGTAAAAAGGATACAATCTCAGGAACACACTTTTTATATTATTTTGACTTGGTCATCACAAGTCCTCAATATGCTTTTGAGGGATTTATTATTTCAACAATACGTGATACACAAATATATGATCCTGTGTTTTTAGATAGAATTAGTGAACATTGGAATAAAAGACGGATAAAATTTGGTGTAGTTGTATGTGATAATAGCATAAAAAGCAAGATTCCCCTGGCCTACTTCTGGAATAAAAGAAAGGTACTCTTTTCAATTGAGAATGGTAGTCTTACTATTTATAAGATAGATTAGGTAACAACATATGCAATGGATGGAATAAAAAGTTCTGGTATTCTAAAAGAATTATTACTATTTGAATTTATTAATTATCAGTTTGCTAATAATCCCTTTGTTTCAATTGATCAGCAAATTTAAGCAACTCTGATTTTTTATCCTGCGTTGTGTTTACTTTATCAAGATAACTTAAAGCACGCTGGTAGTAATTATCAATTTCTTTATTTGTAGCTATATCAACCTCTATCTTTTGAAATATTTCTTTTACTCCTATAATTTTTTGGACTGGATCAGCAAAATCCCCATTGAAATAATCTGCCAATGATTCTTTTGTTTTCCCATCTGCCAGTTCAAAAGCTTTCAGGTAGAGGAAAGTTTTTTTATTGGTTACAATATCACCGCCTGTTTTTTTACCGAATTTTTCTTCATCGCTATAAGCATCTAACAGGTCATCCTTTAATTGAAAGGCAATTCCTAAATTCTCACCAAAGAGATAGAGGTTTTCAGCATCTTTCTTATTTGCCTTACCAATCAATGCTCCAATTTTTAAACTGCCTGCCAGCAGAACAGCTGTTTTCAGCCTGATCATATTCAAATAATCTGAAATTGAAACCTTTTTATCTGTTTCAAAATTCATATCATATTGCTGGCCTTCGCACACTTCAATGGCTGTCTGGTTAAATACTGAAAACACCTCTTGTAAAACTTCTTTGGGAGCTTTCATAACATATTCATAAGCCAGTGCCATCATGGTGTCGCCCGAAAGTATGGCCACATTAGGATTCCATTTTAAGTGTACAGTCTGTTTTCCGCGACGGATTGGAGCTTCATCCATAATGTCGTCATGAAGTAAGGTAAAATTGTGAAAAATCTCAATTCCAAGTGCCGGGTTCAAAGCCTGTTGAATCTCCCCATCAAACATATCGCAGGCCAATAAACACAAAGCCGGACGCAATCTTTTACCTCCAAGATCAAGTATATAATTTATAGGATCGTAAAGCTCTTTAGGACTTTGATTGAAATTAAGCTCTTCGATATTGTCTTTAATAATTTGTTGCAGGTTTTCTAATGTAAACATAATCTAAATCGAATCGTCAACAATGCTTAACAAATACTTTCCATACCCACTCTTTAGTAGTGGTTCAGCCAATTTACGGACCTGATTTTCATCAATAAATTTCATCCTGTAGGCGACCTCTTCAATACATCCGATTTTTAGTCCTTGCCGATGTTCAATAACTTCCACAAATTGAGAAGCCTGCAATAATGACTCAAATGTTCCGGTGTCGAGCCAGGCTGTTCCCCTGTTTAGAATACCAACTTTTAAGTTACCTTTCTCGAGGTAGTATTTATTTATATCCGTAATTTCATATTCGCCACGTGCACTTGGTTTTAGGTTTTTAGCTACTTCCACAACGGAATTATCATAAAAATATAAACCGGGAACAGCATAATTTGATTTGGGGTGCAGGGGCTTTTCTTCTATGGAAATAGCTTTTTCATTTTTATCAAATTCAACCACACCATAACGTTCCGGATCAGAAACATGATATGCAAAAACAACCCCTCCATCAGGATCATTGTTACCTGCTAAAAGCGTTCCCAGCCCACTGCCGTAAAAAATGTTATCACCCAAAACCAGGGCAACTTTATCGTTTCCTATAAAATCAGCACCAATAACAAAGGCCTGTGCAAGACCATTTGGAATTACCTGTTCGGCGTAAGTGAAATTACACCCCAATCCTTTGCCATCTCCCAGCAATCTTTTAAATCCCGGCAGGTCGAAAGGAGTTGAAATGATTAAGATATTTTTGATCCCGGCCATCATCAAAACAGACAATGGATAATAGATCATTGGTTTATCATAAATGGGCATAAGTTGTTTGCTGATTCCAAGCGTTATTGGATGCAAACGTGTTCCGGCCCCTCCGGCAAGAATAATTCCTTTCATTATGTGAGTATTAAATTCAAAGTTTTAAAAAAAAGTTTGGTTCTACCACTCCTGTCCCGAAGCTTTGGGATTGGAAAAATAGAAGATATTAAAACTACAATAATTCATAAAAAAAGAATTGCCACAGATTCACAGATTAAGAAGATAATTTAAAGAATTATCTGTGAATCTGTGGCAATTTTATAATAACATGTTATCATAATAATCTTTTTCTAAATTAATTTCACAACTAGTCCCTACTTTTTCGGGATTAGAATTACAGTAGAACCTGTTTTTAATTATGCAGAGCCTCTTGTATCAATATGTTCTATTTCTAATTCGTCCAGTTCAATATCTTCTTCCTCATCAAAAATTTCAAGCAGAGGCTCTTTAAATGTCTTTGTAGTGATCCGTTCATCCAATGAAAGAATCAATGATGGCAATAAAAATAAATTGGAAAATAATGCCACAAATAAAGTAAAAGCGATTAAATATCCAAGAGACTCTGTACCTCCAAATGAGGACAATACAAAAATGATAAATCCAAAGAAAAGTACAACAGAAGAATAAATCATACTGAACCCTGTTTCTTTTAAGGCTGCAATTGCAGAATCTTTAATTCGCCAATTGTTCAATTTGAGTTGCAATCTGTACCGTGATAGAAAATGGATTGCATTATCTACTGAAATACCCAAAGCAATACTAAATATCAATACCGTGGAAGGTTTGATAGATATTCCGATATAACCCATCATCGCAGCAGTTGTCATCAAAGGTATAATATTGGGGACCAGCGATATTAAAATCATTCTGATGGACGTAAATAAGAGGGCCATTAGTACGGTTATAATCAGCAAAGCCAACAACAAGCTGGTAAACAGGTTTTTCACCAGGTAGCGGTAACCTTTCAGGAAAACGACACTGGTACCAGTAATCTGTACGTCAAACTTGTCCTTATTGAAAATGGAATCAATTTGTGGTCTCAACTCATCTTTGATCCGTTGAATTTCATAGGTACCAATATTAGCCATTTGTGTACTGATACGTGTATATTGCATGGTTGAATCGATGAACGAATTTAAAATAGTCCGTTTGTTGCCTTCCTGTCCCGGGATATATCTTAATATGAAGTTCTTTTCCTGGTTATTTGGTAAACTGTACATTGTCTCGTTACCCCGGTAAAAGGCTTGTTTTGAAAACTTCAGCACTTCAGCGATAGAAATGGATTTGGATAGTTCGGGATAAGTAGAGAGTACTTGTTGCAGTTTATCAATTTTTTTAATCGTGGAGAGCTTCAGTACCCCTTTTTTCTTTTTGGTATCAACAGAAATTTCCAAAGGCATCACACCATTAAAATTCTGCTCAATAAACATCAGGTCCTTGTACATGACATCTTTTTTGGGGATATCATCTACTATTTTTCCAGTGGTTTCAAGTTTCGCTATTCCAAAGGCTGAAACTATGATGAGTACAAATGTTATGATATAAATTGGCTTTCTTCTTGTCAATAC
>QMMZ01000058.1 GCA_003647525.1 Deltaproteobacteria bacterium
TGATGCCGGATAATCTACATTATTGATACAAACTACAAATTCTCCTAAAAGCTCAGTTGATTTTCTCATAACTTACTCCAAATATTTTTTACGTTTGATTTCTTTCTTACCAATGCCGTGAGCTTCATACCAGTGGAGTTCGGTCAACCTAATTTTTCCTGATGGGAGTCGAATACGAGTAATTCCTTTCATTTTTCTCCAACTTCCATGACCATACATTTTTCTTAAACGATTAAGTTCACGAATTCCTGAACCCGTCGCTATCGTTTCAATCTCAATGATATCGTCAATTATATCAAAAATCATTGGCTCGATCCATTATTAGAAATTAATCAACAATGAAGCTCCCCACCGCAAGCGGATGGGGTATCTGATTGCGAGCGCGGTATTTGGTCACATATTGAACAACTTGAGTTGCTTCATCCGTAACTCAGCTTCGTTTTTATCCATACTCTGATTTTTTATGTATTTTCGTATGGTGTTCTCGGATGTTGCTTCACCAACTGTTCCTATGTATTTGCCAGCGCTCCAAAATGCCCCTCCCCACAGTTCATCTTTCTTGAGCTTGGGGTATTCTTGAAATACTTTTCTGGCTGTTATTGATTTTATTATGCTGATTATTCTCAACGGGGCTAATCTTGGTGGTGCTCCGCAAAAAATGTGTATGTGATTTTGATCAAAACCAATTTCATCGATAACGATCTCGTATCTTTCGGAAATCCCTTTTAATGTTTCCTTGATACATTTTTCTATACCTTTATCGAGCAACGCTTTTCGGTATTTTACCGCTGTTACCATATGATATCTTATAAACGCTATGTGATGTTTTCCCTAAATCCATTATGGTGGAATTATACCACCGCTTTTGGCCCCGCCGCAAGCGGACGGGGTATTAAAAACTCATAATAAATGGAAATGATTCAATCAATGCCGAACGCCCAGGATGAGGAGCGCGCTGTTTGCGACTGTCTCAATCCGTTTGATGTCATAGCTGTCGCGTTTGCACGGCATTTATTTATTGGCGCGCTTCTCATCCTGGGCGATGTCCCCGAGGTACGAGGGGACATCAAGTAATTATATAGTTTCCTGATATCTATCATGATATAAAATAGTTGACAACAGATTTCCTCCCATCTTACGCTATTCCTAACAGGATATCATTCATCCAGGCGTGATAAACAGTAAACAGGATAACCTCGCTATGATTCAAATTGCTGCCGATCTTGCCAAGCTGTACACGTCTTTTATGAAACAAAAGGGTGTGGAAACTGACCAGGAATGGTACATCCTATGGCAAGAGCGCCGCATATGGATGCGCTGAGCCGGACATTTCTTCTTCTCATACTAAAAAAAGTGGCGTTTAATCAAGCAGTTTTCTCTGGTCGTAAAATAATACCCCAGACCAGTAAAGCAGGTTCTGACACCAATATGGCGCCCGTGCAGAAAGGAATTTGGCAAGGAGCAGAAAGCACTCAGAAAGGCGGTGAAAAACATGGGCATCCAGAAGGCCAATAATTTTATGTAAATAGCGCTGTATGAAAGTCTTCGCACCGAGTTTGATTCTTGTTTTCTGAAAGCCCTTCCTGTATAAAATCTAAATTAGTGTTTGTCCAAAAAGTATTTTTTTCAATACTGGCAATAGTTTCAGCTTATTTACCGATGTGAAGATTTGTGAAAAAGCTATTAGCCATCAGCCATCAGCCATCAGCCATTAGCTGTTAGCTTCTATCTGAATGTGTTATCTGTTTGATTAAAGCTATTAGTCATTAACGGTTAGCTCTTAGCTAAAGGCTAACTGCTAAAAGCTAACGGCTAAAAGCTTTCTACTTGAGAATAGCAGCCAACTGACTATAATTTCAGGTGTGGAGTCGGCCCATGCGGAAAACAATGAATCAGGAATTAAACGTTGTTGTTATGCCAAATAGTTACCTTCAGTTGGAATGGACAGATGCGCAAAATGACATAAGCAAGAGCGGCAGGGTGTTACAAAAAGAGATATACAGACGTTTCTCCGCAGACACGGATTCATGGCTTTTGTTCCTGGGGTTTTGTGATCATCGGGTACTGCTTTCTCCCTCTCTTGAATACTGGCGGAATTTTACAGGGGCTTTTGCCAAAAGATTGAGCCAGACACCTGACCTGGAAATCCTGCGCCATAAAGCAAAGGTTTTGATAGAACAAGATGATTTAAAGATGCATTTAGAGCGGGTTCCGATGATGACAGGTTCGGAATACCTGAGCACGGAATTGCTTGAGGATGTATGGGAAAGATTAAACAGCGTATTTACCCTCGCGATCAAATCTTTTGACGGAACCGTTGAAGATTTTATCAGGGCATACAGCCCCAATGTGCATCTTGTCGGGAGGGTTTTTTTTCATCTTGTAGAAAACAAAAGCGACGATTATCCATTTGCTTTTATGGCAACCTATTCCACCAGGCTAAACAAGCAGGGACGTTCCAAACACCTCCCGCTTAAATACGCATTGCAGGAATATGAAAATGATGAACTCCTGGAACTTCTTGCAACAGTGCATATAGCCGCAAGAAAGAGTCCGCTGATTACAGATCTTCTTGAGACCGGAGAACTTTTTCATCCTCTCGCCTGGACAGCAAAAGATGCCTTTTCTTTTCTAAAAGAAATTCCTGTTTATGAAGAATCAGGCATTTTGTGCAGAATTCCAAACTGGTGGAAAGGAAACAGGTCAAGCCTGAGACTGAATCTTAGCGTTGGCGACTCCGGGCCTTCTTTTGTGGGTATGGATGCAATCCTGAATTTCAATGCGCAGTTGTTTTTAGGGGACACACAGATTTCAGAAAAGGAGGCAAGGCGGTTATTAGATGAGTCAGAAGGGCTTGCGTTCATAAAGAACAAGTGGGTAGCGGTGGATCAGGAAAAACTTAAACAGACCCTGGATGCCTATGAAAAAGCAAAAACCATGATGCATGATGATGGATTGAGTCTGAGGGATGCCCTCAGGATGCAGCTTATGCCTGAAAAGTTTCTGGGCATTGACACGCAGGAAATAGATCACGATATTTCAAACGGAAAATGGCTGGAATCAATCACCAGAAAACTGCGTGATCCCGCTCTAATCACTTCGGTAATGCCAGGCAAAGGATTTAAGGCAAAGCTGAGAAAATATCAAAAAATGGGACTAAACTGGCTCTATTTTCTGCATTCACTTCAGTTCGGGGCATGCCTGGCAGATGATATGGGTCTTGGCAAAACCGTTCAGGTGCTTGCGTTTTTAAATAAAATAAAAAGTGATTTTAAGACATCAGGAAAACCTGACAAAGCCAGTCTTTTAATAGTTCCGGCCTCTCTTATTTCCAATTGGGACAATGAGATTAAGCGATTTTCTCCTGAAATTAAATTCCATATTGCGCATTCAGGAGCGGGCCCGAAGAAAGACAACGCTCCAAAGGACAAAAAAACATTAGATGCATTCGATCTTGTTATAACAACATATGCCTTGATTCAAAGGCATGAATGGCTCCAAGCCTATTCCTGGAACTACATTATCCTGGATGAGGCGCAGGCCATTAAAAATCCGGGCACAAAACAGGCTAAAGCGATAAAGAATCTCACCTCCTGCAACAGAATAATAATGACAGGGACTCCTATTGAAAATCGTCTGACAGACCTCTGGTCATTATTTGATTTTTTAAATCCAGGACTGCTCGGGAATGCCAGAGAGTTCAAGCAATTTTCAAAAGGTCTGAAAAATGACAATTCCGGCTATTCAAGATTGCGCAAACTCATCAGACCGTATATTCTAAGGCGTTTAAAGTCAGACAAATCAGTTATTTCCGATCTCCCTGAAAAGGTTGAAATGAAAACATATGCGCCTTTAAGTAAAAAACAGGTTTTTTTATATAAGAATATAGTTGAAGAAATAAAGCAAACAATAGCCGAGACAGAGGGAATTCAAAGAAAAGGGCTGATTCTTTCTTCACTTATGAAGTTTAAGCAGATCTGCAATCACCCTGATCAATATCTCGGAACCGGAGGATTTGAAGAAAAAGAAAGCGGCAAATTCTTAAGACTTCGTGAAATTTGCGAAACAATATATGACAAAAGAGAAAAAGTCCTGATTTTTACCCAGTTCAAGGAAATAACAGAGCCGCTTTGCGATTTTCTGGAAAACATCTTTAAGCGAAAAGGGCTAATTTTGCACGGAAGTGTGGCATTAAGCAAAAGAAAGAAAATTATTGAACAATTCCAGAGTCAAAGCTATGTTCCATTTATGGTGTTGTCCTTAAAGGCCGGCGGTGTGGGCTTAAACCTGATAGAAGCAAACCATGTGATTCATTTTGACCGATGGTGGAATCCTGCCGTGGAAAACCAGGCAACCGACCGTGTATTCAGAATCGGTCAAAAAAAGAATGTTATTGTACACAAGTTTTTGACCAAAGGCACTGTGGAAGAGAGAATTGACATGATGCTGGAAGAAAAATCAAGGTTATCACAGGATGTTATTGCCGGCACCGGTGGTGGCTGGATAACCGAAATGAAAGATGATGAATTAGTGGATCTCTTTAGATTAACGTTGTAAGGTATCCTTAAATAATAGCAAATCAACACCAGAATTGGCAGCGATAGAATTACTCGATATACGTAAAAAAGTTGAAGAACTTGTCACGTCCCTGAAAAAGCGTCGTTCCAAACGTGCATTTGCTCAAGATACTCACAACGCCATTGATGTGATATTACAGCACTTAAAAGATCATGGTGATTATCTGTAGGGGGCACGTGATTAACTTGCCAAGTGAGGCAGGAGGGGGAACACGGTGTTTTGTCAAAAACATGAAACATGGCTTTGAAAATGCTCTGGTACAAACTGTGTCAAGATTAAAGGGAGCTTTTTCATTTGTCGCGCTTACGAGCAAAGGAGAAATAATCGGCATCAAGGATCCAAACGGATTCAGGCCGCTGTGCCTCGGAAACTTGAACTGATGTAAAATTTAAGGCTCGGTCTTATTCAAGCTCCTCTGAAAGAATGATCGCCTCAGCAACACAACGCATTGATTTGCGAGTATCCATACTACGCTTTCGAATCCAGCGATATGCCTCCTCTCCGGTTTTATTTCGCCGGTTCATGAGGACATCCTTTGCACGTTCTACCAGCTTGCGTGTTTCAAGTTCTTCCTGGACAACCTTGGTTTTTACCATAAGTTCAGTATTAAGTATTGCTACAGCCGCCTGATTTGCCACAGTAATTACCAGGTTGACGTCTGTTTCAGAAAATTTATGCCGGCTTGCTGTAAAACAGTTTAATACACCTATCACTTTTTCATTCTTGACTTGAAGAGGCACGCTAACCATTGATACGAGCCCAAGTTTCTTTGCCATTTCTTTTTCCTTGAATATAGACTCATCAAGTACATTCTCGACAATTAGCGGCCTCTTATGAGTAGCCACAAAGCCAACAACCCCTTCATCCATGTTTAGTGATCTGTCTTTCATATACTCAGGGTCAATAGTTTGAGAAGCTTTTAGCCGTATCATTGCGGGATTAACACTTTCGTCTATAAGCCACAATGAACAAATTTCAACTCCGGTTACCCTTGCCGTAACCATAACAATAAGCTTAAGGAGATCTTCCAAATACAGGTCGGAAGTAATGGCCCTGCTGATATCCATAAGAGCTTTTATGTATTTGTCTTGAGTTTCGGGCATGTTTATATGTTTTTAACAAGCTGAAGTGTTACGAAATTTGATGAAATCGCAAAAATAATTTATCATATAAAATAAATGAATGCAAACACCTCTCATCCACTAAGGCACATTGTATCGCACCAATATATGATTTATATATCGTAAATTTTTTAGCTTTTCAATTTTTTCTATAGATATATGAAAGTGATGAGCGACTTTTTTTAACCAAAAGCGATAGTTGCTCTAAATCAGGAAACTGTTTGGAGCTGTCTGAAAAAGATAATAAGCCCGGCAACCCGTATTGAATAAAACTCTTTTCCGCTTCATGAAAAGAAAATCGTGGGATGTTAAAGTTCTCGCAAGCCCATTTAATGGATGAGCCTTGTGCCCAAACACTGCGGAGGCACTCATATTTCTTGAAAAAGTTGTCACCCTTAATAAGATATGGGGTTTTGACTTGGTGTCTATCCATTGATTGCAGAATGCGAGAATGAAAAGATTGAAAATATTTTATGGATTTTCTTGATAAAATCATGTTTTATTATTATCATGCTAAAAGCACCAAGCCAAGCATTTTTCAATCAAGCTAATCGCACTTTTGAGGTTAGAATAACAAAAGAGAGTTGATAATGATTTAAAGTAGATATGGAATTTTCGTCAAAATACGTATCCGAATTGTAAACGAAATACAGGAAACGTTATGAAAGAATTGGCTTTGGCCTCAAAACTAGAGTTGACATAGAGCAATATTTAATCTATTTTTTAAAGGAGTTAGGTTGATTGGTGTGCGGGAGAACGAGAAAATTATAAATCTGATTATCATCAAAATACTGTGCATTTAGCATGATAGAGTTTCACGCTATACGCACAATTTCAGATTTGAAAAAGCATTTAAATTAAATAGGTTATAGAATTCAATTGAGAAAAATGATTGAGAATTGTCCAAGATTCATATCAGATTTCGTCTGATAATTTCTTATGCTGGGTTTTTATGAAATTTTCGGGGTAGTGGAGGTTGCTATAGACTTTCAGATAAATAATTTCACAAGGATAGAAGGAGGAAGGTGTATTAGTTATACGTCGACGACTGATAACACAGTGAAATTATTTATCTGAAAGTCTATAGCAGAAAATCAAAAATAGCCTGGCACAGAGGTGAAGCAGTTCTTTTTTTATCTTTCATCAGATAAAATTTTCGCTTCATCTCAAGCCCTTTTATTTTTAATGCTTTAGGAACACCTGTTTTTAGCTCAGTTCCAAGTGCCCTGGAAGACAGGATTGATATACCGAGACCTGCTTTTATTCCTTCTTTTACCGCGGTGGAAGAGCCAAGTCGAGCCACGATATTTAATGATTCTATGGATGCTGATTCATGTTTTTGGAGATAATTCTCCATAATTTTTAAAGTACCTGAACCTTTTTCCCTTAATATAAAAGGCTCTTTAAAAAGTTCCTCAACCGTGATCTTTTGTTTCTTTGCCAGACTGTGGCTGGCAGGGACTGCTACTACCAGTTCATCATCCCATAATTCATAGTAGTTTAGAGTTTTTATTGAGTTTTTGGAGCCAACTACACCCAGCTCAAGATAACCCCCGGCAACATCCTCTTCAATCTTACCTGTGTCAGCAATGGTGAGTATAACGGATATATTGGGAAATTTTTTGTTAAATTGTTCAATGTATTTTGGAAGTATATATTCGCCTGGAATTGTGCTGCCGCCGATATGGATTTCTCCTTGCTTTAGTCCTATAAAGTCTTCCATTGCAAGACATGCCGTTCTTTTCATATCAAGCAGAAGCCGGGCATGCGCAAACAGAAGTTTTCCAGCCCTGGTTGGAACGACTTCTCTGCCTAAACGGTCAAGAAGTTTTGCTCCGATCATTTTTTCAAGATTTGATATTCTTTCACTGACCGAAGCCTGTGCCAGAAAAACAGCAGAAGCAGCTTTTGAAAAACTTTTATGCTCGACCACCTTGCAGAATATTTCCAGTTGTCGGAGGTCAAAATCAATTGATGATTTTCGAGGAGAGTGTTTCATTAAACCTAAAACTGTCTGGGCTTACATATAATTTCCCTGATACGCAGATCAAAAAGATCGGACTGATTTGCGGGCTTTATAACCAGCGCCGCATCAGCGCCTCTTGCTGTCCCGCCTATTGAGATGATATCATTACCTGTAAGCGTGCCGGCGTCAGCCGCCATTATTGATACCTCTACAGCAACTTTGGTTCCCTGCCCGAAAAGTCTTAAGGTATCTGCTATAAGGAGTACAGGATAGATACCTGTATATTTTTTTGTGATAGACCGTTCGACGCCTGAAAGAGCATGGGTAGCTGATACCACGACAACGCCTTTTTTTTTAAGATCATTTTTAACGTCATCCGACATCATTTTTTTAAAGGGCTCCTTGAAGCCGCAGTGGTATGTTACAGCAGTAATGCGAAAACCACTGAAAATTTCCAGGGCTTTGTATGCTGTATCTCCTTTTGTAGAAGCTAAAACAACTTCATTTAAACCTAATTCTTTTCCCCTCTCAAATGCCAGATTGAGGGTCTGTTCGGTATTATTTTTTCCTGGTTTATCGAAAAACATGATAATTTTCCTTAGCACCTTGATTTTATAATTATTATTGTAAGCGTTCACGGAACGCTGAAATTAGAAATCAGAAATTTGGCCTTCATGCTTTTGTACTGTTTTTCCCAATTTCCAATTTCTACTTTAACTTTAGGCACTTTAATATACTTTAGCTCACTTTAGGCACTTATGTTCGCA
>QMMZ01000059.1 GCA_003647525.1 Deltaproteobacteria bacterium
AGGTACATAGAGGCTAGATTGACCAAATTTGCCTTAGAAGTTGTATTTAATTCTAAGACAACAGAATGGTTAACTTCTTATGATGGTAGAAATAAAGAGCCAGAGACATTACCTGTAAAATTTCCTTTATTATTAACTCAAGGAGTTGAAGGTATTGCCGTTGGTTTAGCTTGTAAAATGTTACCTCATAATTTTAATGAGTTAATTGATGGTTCAATAAAGGTTCTGAAAGGAACTAAAAAAGTAATTATTTATCCTGATTTCATAACTGGAGGTATGGCAGATATGTCTGCTTACAATGATGGATTAAGAGGAGGCCGGATCAGGGTTCGGGCAAAAATTAGCCAGGTGAACAATAAAACTCTGGCCATCAACGAAATTCCGTTTGGAACAACAACCAGTAGTTTGATTGATTCCATTGTTTCGGCCAATGAAAAGGGGAAAATAAAAATTAAAAAAATAGATGACAATACAGCTGAAAATGTAGAGATCATCATTCAACTGGCACCCAATGTTTCACCTGATCAAACCATTGATGCCCTTTATGCTTTTACTAACTGCGAAGTTTCTGTTTCGCCAAACTCTTGCATCATCGATGATGGTAAACCTCGGTTTCTTGGAGTTAAAGAATTATTGAGGATTTCAACCAAAAATACGGTTGGACTATTGAAAAAAGAGCTGGAGATCAGGAAACAGGAGTTATTGGAACAGTGGCATTTTTCTTCATTGGAGAAAATTTTTATAGAAAAAAGAATATATCATGATATTGAAGAATGCGAAACCTGGGAAGCTGTCATTGAAAACATTGATAAAGGCCTGAAGCCTTATAAAAAGTTATTCCATCGTGAAATTACCGAGGATGATATTGTAAGACTGACAGAAATAAAAATTAAACGCATTTCCAAATTCAACTCCTTTAAAGCAGATGAAATAATTGAAGGCATTGAACTGGAAATTGAAGAAGTAAATAATCATCTGGAACATTTGATTGATTATGCAATCAACTATTTCCGCCAGATAAAAAAGAAATATAGTAAAGGAAAAGAGCGAAAAACCGAGATTCGGAATTTTGATACCATTGAAGCAACCAGAGTAGCTGCGGCATCTCAAAAATTATATGTAAACCGTGAAGAAGGATTTGCGGGTACATCTCTTAGGAAGGATGAATTTGTAGGTGAATGTTCTGATATAGATGATATCATAGTTTTCCGTGCAGATGGGATTTTTATGGTAACTAAAGTGGCTGCTAAAACATTTGTTGGAAAAGATGTATTACATATCGCTGTTTATAAAAAGAATGATGATCGTACTATTTATAACCTGATTTACCGAGATGGATTAAGAGGCCCTTCCCGTGTTAAAAGATTTGCTGCAACCAGCATGATGCGAGATAAGGAATATGATGTTACCAAAGGCTCAGAGGGATCTAAAATACTTTATTTTACGTGCAATCCCAATGGTGAAGCAGAAGTGATAAGGGTAATCCTGAAGCCAAAGCCAAAATTGAAAAAACTTTCTTTTGAGTTTGATTTTAGCGATCTGGCTATCAAAGGAAAAGGCTCCCAGGGAAATATTTTAAGCAAACATAGTGTAAAAAGTATTGTTAAGCGCGAAGAAGGAGTTTCAACTTTGGGTGCCCGGGATATTTGGTACGACGAAACAGTAAAACGTTTGAATACAGATGAACGTGGAACCTATATTGGTGCATTTAAATCTGATGATAAAATCCTGACTGTGCAAAAATCGGGTTATTACAAACTGATGAATTATGATCTGTCGAATCATTTTGCTGAAGATATGATCCTGATTGAAAAGTTCATCCCAAAAAAAATATTTTCAGTTATTTATTTTGAGTCTTCTGCTGATAAATTTTACCTCAAACGTTTCCAGGCTGAAACAGAAAACAATATTAATAAGCAGATTGAATTCATCGGCGATAATCCTGAAAATTATATGCTTTCGTATAGTTTGGATTGGCGACCACAGGTGAAAGTGATTTTTAATACAGCCGCCAACGATAAAGAAATTCCTGATTTAATTATTGATGTTGAGGAATTTATTGGAATAAAAAGCCAAAAGGCAAAAGGCAAAAGAATCACTACTAAAGCCACCATGAAAATTGAGTTTATTGAGCCTCTTCCATACGAAGAACCTGAAGAAGAACCTGAACCAGAAGAAGTAGTAGAAGAAGTTGAAATTCAGGTAGAAGAAGCTAAACAGTTACCCGAAGAGGAGCAGAACCCAAAAGTAAAAACAGAGAACAAAAAGCAAGGGACCGAAGAAAAACTAAAATCCCCTTCTGATGATACAGACAATTCTGATAGTCAGATGGCATTATTTTAATAGTATAAATTATTTAACCTAAAATAGATGAAAGACAATCATATCCTTGATATAAGTAATGATGTTAAGTGGATTGGAATGCTTGATTATGATATCGTAACATTTGATGTTGTAATGGAAACCAACTATGGAACTACTTATAATTCCTTTTTTATCGATGCAGAAAAAAAGACCATTATTGACACAGTTAAAGAAAAATTTTGGGATGAATATATAGAGAAGATTACAAGTCTCACCGATCCAAAAGAGATAGAATATATTATAGTTAATCATACGGAACCAGATCATTCAGGCAATTTGAGAAATTTGTTGAGTGTAGCACCCAACGCTACAGTTGTTGGTACAGCGAATGCCATTCGGTATCTAAAGGATATGATTGGTCCTGATTTTCCTCACATGATTGTAAAAGATGGTCAGACTCTTGATCTTGGAAATAAGTCTTTGCAGTTTATAGGGGCCCCCAATTTACACTGGCCTGATACAATGTATACTTATTTACCAGAAGATAAATTATTGTTTACCTGCGATTCATTTGGTTCTCATTTTTGTAGTGAAGAAATGTTTGATGATGAAGTGGGGAATTTTGATGATGCATTTAAATATTATTTCGATGTGATCCTGAAGCCTTTCAGCAAGTTTATGCTAAAAGCTATTGAAAAAATAAAGCCATTGGATATTGATGTGGTATGTCCTGGTCATGGTCCCATCTTAAGAAGTTTTTGGAAAAAATATGTGGAGGTTTCAGAGAAATATGCAGAGCAGGCTTTGCAGGTTCAGGAAAAACACCGGGTTTTTATTCCCTATGTGTCAGCTTACCATAAAACCGGTATTATTGCAGAAACCATTGCTGAAGGACTTCGGGAGGCTGGAGATATAGAGGTTGATATTCAGGATGTGGAAGTAGCTCCCATTGGTGAACTGGATGAGAAAATTGCACGAAGCTCTGCAATTATTATAGGATCTCCTACCATCAATCAAAATATTTTACTCCCAATATATAAACTATTTGCCATCATTAGTCCGTTAAGGGATAAGGGCAAACTGGCAGGTGCTTTTGGATCGTATGGGTGGAGTGGAGAAAATAAAAGAATGATTGAAACCAACCTGGCCAATCTAAAGCTTAAATTTTTTGGAGAGGGTATATTTGTGAAATTTACTCCTGATGGTGAAGAACTGGAAAAATGCCGGGCTTATGGAAAAGCATTTGGGGAAGCCCTTTTGAGCCAAAAGTAAAAGATTTTTGATATCCGACAAACGATTTGTGATTTGTTGGCTTAAAATTGTATTGGTGATATTCATTCAATTCACTATTCAATAATCAATTTGCATGAATTTCAGGTTTTTTACATTGTTTTTATCTGTTGTATTGCTTTCATCCTGCTACCCGGAATATAAGCTGGCCAAGTCTTATATTGATTCGGAGCCGGATAATTCCATTATGATACTGCCCATTGATTATTTATTTAAAAGCAACTTAAAAATAGAAGAACTTGGAGATACCGCTGGTATGTCGGAATGGGAGATTGATTCGGCATTGATGGACAATTCAATATTTTTAAAAGATATTTCAGATTCCATTGTCCTTGAAACATTTATCAACAGCCTGATGATGGAGTTTGAAAAGTTGGGTTTTGCAGTTTACACCGAAGACTATATCGACAGCTTTTTATTTTTTCAATCCCCTGCCTATATTTTAAACATTGCTCAGCTCGAACTGGAAGAACATTCATTTGAGTTTGAAGATTCGGAACTGATACGAGGCATTGAATATTACAAAAAATTGCAGTTGAATGCAATTAATATCAATACCTGGCTTGAGATATCTGCATTAAATGCTGATGAAGAAGGTCGGGAACTTTTTTATGCCAATGAAACTATTGCCGATATTGTGGATGGCCATTTTGGTGAAAACCTGTTTACAGGTAAAGTGAAATACAATTACCGCATTGTTAAAATGGATGAGGAGATCATTTACCGTTATTGCGAATTGTTGGGCAGAAGGTATGCAGGCTATACCTACGATTATATCATGAATGAATATATCAAGCAAAATTTTCCTTCCAATAAAAAATTGAGGTTTTATATGCATTACAACAGGGAAAATAAAACACTTGATACAACGGTTGAAGATCGGTTTGTGGAAATGGAGGAGTAGTACGTATTGTGTTCTGAGTTCAGTGTTCAGTGTTTTGTGTTCAGTGTTTTGTGTTGAGGGACATCGGATAGGAGGTCACACTGAGGCTCTCGAAGTGTGAGGGTAATTCTTCAATGAAGTATCATTAATTTTTCCCGGCCAATAATTTCTCCATTATATTTACATTGAATGATATATATCCCTTGATTTAATCCGAACAAATCAAGTTGCTTGTTTTGAACTTGTTGTTGTAACCAGGTATCTATGACTAGTTTTCCATCAATATCAAAAATATTAATATCAACTCCATTAATGTTTTTAATTAGCATTTGTACATTTACATCATCCGTAACAGGGTTGGGATATATTTTTACTTTTGAATCCGATGTTGAATAATTATCGGGAGCAATATAACCTTCTGGCAAATCGGTTTCCCATATTCCTCTGCCATCCAATCCAATTACAATTTTTCCACTCTTATGGTTTATTTTTAAATCAACAGGTTTAACATTTGGAAGGCCTGATTTATATAATTTCCAATTTTTTGTTTCATTCTCTCTGTAAAAAGTCCCATAATAAGTTCCGGCAAATAAACCTCCTGATGTTCCTTTCAAATGTGCAATTGTATATACTCCCGAATTATATGATTGTAGGTTACCGGTGATGTTGGTCCATATATCGTCGCGATATTCCATTATTTTAGTGTCACCACTACCACTAAAAGACGCCCAAATATTATCTTGATTTCTATCATTTACTGCAATGTCGGTAAACCATGAAGAAGGCATATTTTGAGGGGAAATATCATTCCATTGGATGGAAAATCGGGAAGCATTTGCATTTTCAGATTTATAAATACGATGACCTTCACCACCCTTAACATTAACAACTTGAAGGTAAAGGTAATTCCCATTACTTTCTGCCACATGAATATCCAATAAAATATGCTGACCTACTTCTAATCCCAAATCTTCTACAGTAACTAATATTTCCCATGATTCGCCCTGATTGAAAGAGCGGGCAATTTTATCACCCAAAGATAAATATAGGGTTTTGTGGTTTACAGGGTTTATGACTATGTTAGCATGCCAGAAATTACCATATTTCAATACAGAATCTGTTGTCCAGTTTTTAAAGGAGTATATATTATTGTGATTATATAAATAACCAACGGTATAAAATGTACCGTTTTCTTCATTATCAAAAGCACAACCATAGCCGTCACCTGATCCCAAATGTTTCCATTTGTTCTGGTTTTTACTATATAATTGCGACCCCACATCCCAACCTCCGAATAGATATTTGTCAGGATCAATTTCACTATTATCAAATTTAAGGATTTTAGCCAGTCCAATATTGTTGACTTTATTTATCCAAATGCTGTCTTTTAAAATTTTTAAAAATGGCCCACCATCTGAAGCTGCCCACACTTCAGTTCCCTCTTTATTGAATTTCAATTCCTGAATATCGGAATGAGGAAATCTTTTATATTCTCCATCAATTTCAAAAACATCATTATCCCACTGCCACGAATTACCCCCATCAGTTGAGCAATAAGTATCAACAGTAGCACAATATATGAGGTTTTCGTCTACAGGAGATGCTGCAAATCCGTTTCGTCCATTACCATATTTGTAATGTATTGTGTCGAGGTGCGACCATGAGCTATCGGTAAAATTGTATTTCCTGAATATATTGAAATAATCAGATTTTTCTTTTCCTTTGGTATATACATACATAAGATTTTCATTTGCTTGTGTTAATTCTAGCAAAGAGAGGAAAAAGGTAAATTCTGTCCCAATTGGTAAAATCTCGTTTATGTTTGGAAATGGTTCCCAATTATCACCTCCATCTGTCGACCAAATAATTTCATCCCCAACAATTGTATTGGCCTCCCTGTATTCTTTAGATGCTATAATAATATTGGGTTGGGTTTTATGAAATTCTAAATCGAAGTACCCTTCTCCATTAGAATCGGGATCATCCAGGATTTTTATCCATTTTACATCATCAGGATTTTCAGCCAGTGCATTGGATGTTTTAAAAATCCCCCGCGTTGTTGCTGCAAATAAAACATTAGGATTATCAGGATGTTTAACCAGTTTACGAATATAATAATCGCTTTCGGGTAGATGTTCGGGTTGTATTCCATTTAGCAAGTGCCAGTTGTTACCAAAATCAGTCGATCTGATAACACCCTTGCTACTGCTAAATACATGGTCCTTATCGCCAGTGGCTAAAATCCAGTATGTTTTGCCATTTTCATGAATGATAATAATGGAAGAAATCCCTGGTGTGAAAAAATTCAAACCATGCTCTTCCATGGGCCTGTCCAGTCCGGCATTTATCCAGCTATTTCCTTTGTCAAAAGTGTAATACAATCCTCCTGAAGGAGAACCAGCCAAAACAATACTATCATTAATTGGGTCAATTTCAATACAGGATAATCGACCAACATCATCGGTATTATTGTTGGATGAAGTTAATGGCCCTACTTCATCCCACAGATTTTTCTTATTCCAATAGTCAAAAAATGGGGGATAATTATTTTGATCGGACTCATAAATAAGATGTGGAACTGGATTTGTTTGTGTCAGCATTTCGGGCTTTGAAAAATACAATACGCTGTTATTCCATTGATCAGGTATTTGCTGATGGTCTTTTTGGTTACTTTTATCCTCCTGGCCTTGTGCACAAAAAAAAGTTGCCATCAACAATATTAATAGATGTATTAAAAAATATTTCCCTGAATTTGAAAAAGTCATTTTTAATCTTTTGGATTAGTCAAAAATACACCTAAAAATTAAGAGTTCAGTTATTCCTTAATCCATTTACCACTTTTCATAACTTCTTTTTTCTGTGTGATTTTATAAAAGTAATTTCCAGAAGGAAGATTATCAGTATTTATCTGTGAGGATGAAGTAAACTTTTTTTCCAAAACCAATTTTCCATTTATATCAAATAATTGAACACAAAGATTTTCAATGGATGATTCAATTTTGATGAAATTTTTTCCCGGATTAGGGTAAACCAGAATATCAGTTTGTTCAAACGGAACAGGTGATGAAATATCGGTCAGCAAACCATTTTCATTCAATTTTAAAATGATGACATCAAAGTTTTGAGGCTCTCCCGGCACCCAATTATAAAAATCCAAATAGTTGGCAGCCAGCAGGCACCCTCCGTCTTCTGTTGCTATAGTATGAACTCCGTAATAGTAACCATAACCACCATAAAAGCGGCTAAATAAAACTTCCCCTGTAAGGTTGGTTTTATAAAGTGCAATCCATCCATCATCATAAGGTAAGGTTTCAGAATTTTTTACTCCACCCAGATATATAATGTCTGTTGTGATAAAATCGATACTATTTGCAAAATCATTTGTATCAAGCGTTCCATATGAATGTAAGAAATTGATCTGATAATCTTCATCCAGCATTATTACTCCCATATCCCAGGGATTCATTGAAGGAGAACCCATTAAAAGTCCAATTTTTAAATAATGAAAATCATCAACAATCTTATGCCGTTGTGGAAATGCATAAAAACTATCACTGATTTCTAAGGATAGCGTTGTATCCTTTTCAAAATCATTGTTGTATATGGTGCAATAGTAATAATCGAACACATAATACTTATTATTACCCGGTAATTCAATAATTGTTGGGGCAACTGTTAAAGTTGACGTGTCCAAAATAAATTCCAGTTCATTCCCTTCCATGTCAAATTTCCAGAAAAAAGTTTCACCGTCCGGCTCGTCAAAACTGTCCTTGCCGGTAAAAACGATATCACTGTTATGGTTGATGGTGAAATCGGTTACCACTTCATCAATAGTATCCGAACCATGAAAACTATATTGGGTGATGTCCAGGTTTTGGTCGAGCCATAACAGGCACAAT
>QMMZ01000060.1 GCA_003647525.1 Deltaproteobacteria bacterium
AAAAAAACAAAATGTTACTTGTATGTATGCTTTTAGGTCTCTTTTTTACCTCATACGCTTTTGCACACACACCCTTTTGTTCGTGTTCGAATAATGGGGATGGAACTATTCTTTGCGAGGGTGGATTTCTTGATGGTTCCTCGGCTGTTGGTGTAAGAATACAAGTGGTAGATGCCAATGGAAAAATACTAATTGAAGGATATATGAATAAAAAAAGCGAATTCAGGTTCAATAAGCCTTCAGGCGAATATACGGTCATTCTTGATGCAGGCTTTGAGCACACCGTGACAGTACCAGGTTCAGAGATTACGGAGTAGTAGTGAAAACAATGTACCATCCCTATACACCATCAAGGCAGGATCCCGACTTTTTGGAAAGAACGGCAACGGGTCGTGATAAGCTCTTGTCAGCCCTGCTCGCCGGTATTGAACAAAAATCACGACAACCTAAGCACCAGCTTTTGATCGGTCCTCGGGGCATCGGGAAAAGTCATGTCATTGCATTACTTCACCACAAGATAAAAAGCTCCTCGCGCTTAATGGCAAAATGGTTGCCTGTCTCTTTTCCTGAGGAGGCAGCAGGGATTATTACGCTTAGAGACTTCATGGAGAAAGTGACAAGGCTTTCCGGTGAAAAACTGGAAAACGAGGGATTATCTGATGATGCCATGAAACTCAGGGAAATACTTGAGGTTACGGATGGAGAGTCAAGCAACCAGAAGGCCGCAAATCAGATTAGGTCATTTTTGATCGAATGGACAAAGAAGAATCAGAGAAAAATTTTGATATTTCTGGAAAATGCAGATCGAGTGATCGGAGATCGCATAACAAAAAGGCTTCCGGACGAAAGATGGCTGGCCGATCTTTTGATGAATGAGGACATATTCTATCTGATTGCCACCTCAGCCACCTTTTTTAAACAGACAACAGACGAGGAGCATCCTCTCTGCGAGCTTTTCCGGGTCGACGTAATTGATGAATTGAGTCTTGAGGAATCAACTGAACTGCTGATAAAGTATGCCGCTGAGGAAGGACGCAACGCGCTTGCAAAGAAACTTAAGACAAGAACCAACAGGGCTCAAGCGATATACACACTTGCAGGAGGAAATCCCCGCTTGCTGATAATGCTCTACATCCTTATCCGGAATTCGGATGCAAACATAACGAACGTGGAAGCCGGTTTTTTCAGTCTGCTGGAGGATCTCACACCCTATTTCCAGTCATGCATGGCTCAGTTGACTGCTCAGGAGGAAAAAGTCCTGGTGGCTTTTGCAGAGGGGCCTGAGTTTCTTGGACCTGAGGAAGTTGGCCGAAATATTCATATGTCGACCGATAAAGTCACGGCCCACCTGCAAAGACTCAAATCGACCGGTTTTGTCAAAGAGATAGAAAAATCAATCAAGGGGAATGAATGGACGCTATATCGGCTTTCCGCAACCAGCTTCCGTTACTGGTACCAGATGAATTCAGAGCAGAACAGAGAGATGAGTGAAATATTCATCCGATTCCTCATTCTCTATTATACTTACTCTGAGATTGAGCAGATATATCTCTCCCGGAGCACAATATTACTGGAAGGTAAGAACGCCTCTACTGTGGGAACAGACGCGCGCAGAGAACTGCGGTATCTTGAGGTAGCGATGCGTTTGGCGAAAAAGGAGGAGATACAAACACTTTTGACCTCACTGGAAAAGGGTCTCAATAAGAAAAGTCCTTCTGAGGGAATCAAACACATCTATGAGGACTTATTAAAATCAATCCGGAATATCCTTCGATTCTGATATGCATACACAAATAGTAAAACCGACCGGTTCAAGTCGTGAGGGCCTGTATTTTGTTTTGACCACTGCTGTAGTTATTGCAGTGGCAGCAATCTGCATTATACACAGGACCAGAGCTGAACCTGAAAGGGTTCTGTTCGAATACCAGATAAGCGGGTATAAAGATCTTAACAGTTTCAAACAGGGGACGTTTGTCGCCCTCTATACCGCAGCCATGGAGATTGATGCCGCCCACGACAATAATGAGGGAACGTGGCTCTCAGTGAAAGACCTGCAAGAACGATTTATGCCTCCATTTGCTCATGATCGTGTATGGGCCATGAGCGGAAAGCTTATCTGGACACAAAAGATATTAAACAATGATATGATACATGCAACAGCGTATCTTGGGAAACCGTCCATTTCTGATATCTCAGGCTCTTTTTTGCTTGTCCTGCTGCATAACCACAGCACGGAAGGAGACTACCAGATCGGGGAGCCGGAACACGATGAGGAGCCATTTAAGATATGGTATTCTGGCGAAATTGATATGGATTTTCCTGAAAAGTTGAGCGTACGTAGTCTGGCTATAATGGGATGGAAAGAGGTTATCCCGTATACAGGTGATGACGAGATGAAAAGGATAAAAGGATAGATAGACTTTCAGATAAATAATTTCACTGCGTTATCAGTCAAAATCTTCGACGACGTACAACTTAGCACGACTTACTCAGATTTTTCCTTCTAGCCTTGTGAAATGAATTATCTGAAAGTCTATAAGGATGGTACTATGCAAAGACTATTGGTAATCATGTTATTTATGCTGGCTATAATTTCAGGTGAAACTAATCCCGCAATTGCGGAAAAAAGACTCTGTATCGGAATTACTTTACATCCATATTACAGCTTTGTGAAAAATATAGTGGGCGATAGGGCAGATGTGGTGCCGCTGATAGGGGCCGGATTCAATCCCCACAGCTACGAGCCTAAACCGGATGACATAAAAAAAGTAATGACAATGGATGCAATCGTGATAAATGGAATCGGTCACGATGAATTTGTCTTCGAGATTATCGAGGCAGCCAGGATGAAGGACAAACTTGATATTATTTACGCAAATAAGGGAGTTGCTCTTATCCCCATACCTGGAACCGACCCCGCCGACAAGATAGTCGATTCCCACACTTTTGTATCCATAACCACCTCAATACAACAAATATATAATATTTGCGCCGTATTGACAAAGCTTGATCCGGAAAATGCTCAAATCTATCGAGAAAATACCCGCAACTATGCATCAAGGCTACGTCGGATGAAGGCTGAGTATATGAAAAGAGTGGCTGATATGCCGGATATTGATTTTCGCTGCGCTACTATCCATGGCGGCTATAGCTACCTTTTGCAGGAATTCGGCCTGGAAGTTACAGCGGTAATAGAACCGAGGCACGGGTTAAAACCGACTGCCAGTCAGTTACGGACTACTATTGATCTCATTGAGAAATCAGGTGTGGATGTGGTTTTTTCTGAGATGCACTTTCCTGACAAATATGTAGACACAATCAAGGAAGCAACAGGTGTAAGGCTTTACGCATTCTCTCATATCACCGGAGGGGATTATACAGTCAAAAAATTCGAAGAAGAGATGAAATTCAACCTTGACATTTTGACCATTGCCTTGATGGATGCCTGCAGTCAACTTGATCCGGATACCAGGGATGCTGCTGGTAAAAAGAAAGAGATGTGAGATGCTTACAAAAAATGAGGACCAGCCTCGCGGGCCGTCCATATGCTTTGAGATGGTCGGTCTCTGCCTGGGTAATATCACTATCCTGCAAGACGTAAGCTTTACCGTGAAGTCAGGAGACATGCATTGCCTTATCGGGCCGAACGGAGGGGGGAAAACCAGCCTTATCCTTTCACTACTCGGGCAAATGCCTCATACCGGCCGTATCGAGATCAATTGGACAGAAGGAACAACAATCGGATATGTGCCCCAGGTGCTCGATTTTGATCGGACACTTCCGGTTACGGTAAATAACTTCATGACAATGATTTGCCAGAATATGCCTGCATTTATCCGTACAAGGAAAAGATATAAGGATATCATAAATAATGCCCTTCGGCTGGTCAGTATGGATACCAAAGGAGAACGGAGACTGGGGGAGTTATCAGGTGGTGAGATGCAACGGGTCTTATTTGCTCAGGCGCTTATTCCGTTTCCCGATCTCTTGATCCTTGATGAACCTGGCGCAGGGATAGACAGTGTCGGGGCGAGAGTCATTGAGGAAATCATCCTTGTTTTGAAAAAACAGAAAGTTACTATGGTCTGGATAAATCACGACTTGAAGCAGGTCAAACAGATGGCTGATGCTGTTACGTGTATTCATAAACAAGTGCTTTTCTCAGGAACTCCGGATGAAGTCCTGACTACGGAAAGAGTCTTTTAGGCCTTTGGCACGACCAGCCACGGGCTATGAAGTTCGTCAGGAGAAATCAAAAAGGTGGTTAGTATCTACAATTCTATAATGCCGGTTGTGCAACGCCTGGCAGAGTCCGGATGGCTACCGGAGTCGCTCAAATACGCATTTGTGTTCAATTCTCTTGTGGCTGCCCTTGTCCTGGGGCCGGTGCTCGGCGGTATCGGTACACTGGTTGTCACAAAGAGACTTGCTTTCTTTTCCCAGGCGATCGGAAATGCAGCGCTTACAGGTGTTGCTATCGGAATCATACTGGGAGAGCCTTATACCTCTCCATACGTTTCATTGTTCAGTTTTTGCATCATTTTTGGAATGGCCATGGTATTCACCAAGAATAGAACAAAAATGACTACTGACACCCTGATTGCCGTATTCCTCTGTATCTCATTGGCGATCGGTGCCTGTATCCTGCTCTATGTGACCGCCAAGGTAAATGTTCACGTCCTGGACAATGTCCTTTTTGGCTCGATCCTCACTGTAAACGAGCTTGATCTGAATGTTCTGTTTGTAATTTCTTTTATCTGTATATTCTGTGGGTTGGGCTTTTATAACCGGATGGTTCTTTCCAGTTTTAATCCTAACCTTGCCCGTGTACGAGGGATAAAGGTGATCTTTCTCGAGTATCTCTTTATCCTCATGGTTACCATAATCACTGTAGCTTCAGTAAAGATCATCGGAGCGATCCTGGTGGAAGCGCTGCTTGTCATACCCGCGGCCTCAGCCCGCAACTTGAGCAGGTCAATGAGAGGTTTTTTCTTTTACAGCGCTACCTTTTCCACATTGAGCTGTGTTATCGGGATTGTTGTCCCGATGGAACTGGAAATACCGGTTCCATCAGGTGGAGCCATTATACTGGTTGCAGCCTTTTTCTTTGCTGTCACAACTGCAATAAGGCGGTTGAGACGGGCCTATCCAGCGCTTGGGAAAATATGATTCAGCTTAAGGAGAATATCATGAAGATTGAAAAATTGTTTTTTGTCGGAGTTATTTTAGTTTTTTGTCTGTTAACGGCAAGTTCAGCGTGGGGTCACAAGGTGCACATATTTGCCTGGGTAGAAGGAGGTACAGTGCATACCGAAAGCTACTTTTCAGACGGAAACAAAGTTGTTAATGCTCAAATACAGGTTTTTGATAACTACGGAAAATTAATCATGTCCGGCAAAACCGATAAAAAAGGCATATTCGCTTTTAAATTGCCGGCGTGCACGGCCCTGAGAATAGTTCTCAACGCGTCGGAAGGTCATAATGCAGAATTCGATCTCGCAGTTGACCAGGTCGATTGAGACTCGGCAACTTGTTTCCGAAAATGTGAAGTTATATTGGCATACTTCATTTTGTAGTTTACACTTCTTCAACATTGAAGGATGCCAGCTATTAGCTGTCAGCAGTTAGCTATTAGGCAAAAACTTTATATAAAAACGGACTGTTAGGCTAATAGCTAACGGCTAATAGCTAACAGCTATGCGCACAGATCATATTTTTTGAGGTATTTTACTCTTAAAAGTGTAAACTACTTTGGGCTAATTATGAAGGATGCCGTTATATTGAGCGAAACCTGAGAGGAGATATAAATTGAAACAGGTTGGTATTGCGTTTTCCATATTTATTTTTAATATATTTGTATTTTTTGGAGCATCCGGACAGGCAAGCCAGGAGTGTCCGCTTGTGCTTACCTGTCTTCAATCTACTTATTCCTTTACAAGTATCCTGACCAAAGGCACATCAATAAAAGTCAGCAACCTGGGTCCGGCCGGATACCCCATGGGAAGACTTGGACGCTATCTTAAAAAGCATGAAAAAGAAATTAAAGATCATGCTGCAAGGGCTGATGCGGTTATTACGATCAGGAGTGTATGGAAACATGACCCACTTTATATCTATGCAAGAAAATGGAATATCAGGATTATTGAAATAGATGCATCTATGCCGTTTGACCCTGCCCTCACGGGTGTTTCCATTCTTGAAGTTCCGGATAGCTGTCCTCTTTTGCCGGGTACACAAACAGGTAAATCTCTCCGTAAAGATCATCAAACCATCTCTCCCTATATCTGGCTCAGCCTCTCAAATGCCTCAAAAATGCTCAGCATCATTGCCGGAGATTTGAAACGCCTCAGCCCAAAAGATGCCGCGGTGATTGACAAAAATCTAGTTACTTTCAAAAAAGAGCTTTTCAGGCTCAGGCTTAAATATGAAAACATATTTGCGAAACTGGAATCGCTTGAAGTATTTGGCCTGACAGATGTCTTCCCCTACTTTACAAACGACCTGAACCTCCATGTAGCAGGCTATTTCTTAAAAGATGATTTCTACTGGACAGAAGAAGATCTATTTAATCTGAAGACAAGACTTCAACAGGACAGGATTAAAGTTGTAATTCACAAATGGGAACCAAAGCCTGAAATAATCCGGGCTGTAGAGGATGCTGGAGCAAAATTGGTAGTGCTCAATTCGATGGATCCGGCTTTGGTTTTAGATAAGGAAGGCAGGATTGACCCTGATGGGTATTTAAAAGGTATACGCAACAATCTTGAGATCATTGCCAAGGCTTTTATAACTTCTCAATAAGTCCTGGCAAGGCAGTATGGAGGTTGATCCATAAGCAGAAACGGACAACAACAGCTTTTTGTATGTTCAAAACTTACACCTACGGATGATACCACCAGGGGGCATGCCACCACCAATAAGGATATGGATGATAACGGAATCTTTCTTCTTTTCTGACCTTGAAGAGATGAACCTCCTTGATAGAGATAAGAGGATATATATAATCTATTTCCCCAAGAGGCAGGACCCTTTTCCCTGTAATTTCCCCTGCCACTGCCACATCTCGCCCCCGGCTATAGATCGCTGTATCCAAATACCCGTCGTATAGAGCCAGAAACCTCCCATCGGAATCATCCACATCCTTTGGCCTTCCCCCTATGTCCGCCGGTTTTTGAAGTATCTCAATCAGGGTCCCTTCTTTCGTGTTCCTGGAGCCGAGAATTATTCCGCTGATAAGAATCGTCTTACCCTTATGGGCATCCGGGTCTTTGATAACCTGTTTGAAGGTTATATCCGGTGACAACTCCTTTCTCAATTCTCTGGAAATCAAAGGCGCACAGCCGGCAGAGATTAAAAGAAGGAACATCAATAAACAGGTGAAATTTCTCATCACTTAAGTCTCCTTTCCAACGATCCTGTTTTTTTTCTTAAAATATAAGTAAAATAAAACACCTAATCCTATGGTTCCTAATCCGAACAAAGAGGTAATCGGCCTGCTTTTTATGCAAAAACGGTTTACAGTTTACTTCGCACATTCTCCGATTATCAGGAGACCAATCCACTTTTCATCAACCTTTTTCAAATCATCCAGTATTGTTCCCAGCGTACTCCTCAATACCTGCTCTTTTTCCGAATAGCCCGCATAATAGACTACAGCCATAGGAAGTTCGGGCGGATAGTATTTTTTAAATTTTTCAACAAGTTTATCTATTGAAGAAAGCGCCATATAAAAGACCATTGTTGTCTCGTATTTTGAAATATCTCCCAGTATTTCATCCCCTTTTTCATAGGAATCTCCAAACAAGGAAGATGGCGCCGTAAGCATAACAAATTTTGTATTTTCCCCGGTCATAGTCCTTTTCAAAGCAGCGCTTGCCGCATTGAATGCGCTCATACCAGGAATGACCTCAAAGTATCTATCGTCAAATCCATTTAACAGCCGGTGAAGAGATGGGCCGTAAACGCACGGGTCGCCTCCGTCCATCATCACAACTGTTTTGCCGTCCTTGATTTGTTGCAATACAAAATCCTGAACCTTTTTTGTTTGTTGTTCAACTTGTTGGAGCCATTTTTTATAATTTGTTTTTTTTAATTTTTTTGCTTTTCCGCCATATATTCCCTCCCAGGGATTAAAAGCTACCTTTTTCGGATCTATAGATTTGCCAAATCTCTCAAACTTTTTAGGCATTCCCGGAGAACATAGAATAACATCCGCTTTTTCAATTACAGCAAGGGCTCTTGGTGCTGTGAGATCGGGTCCTGCCGGCCCCATTCCCACTACGTAAAGCCTACCTTCCTCTCCTGCATAACTGATAGACACAATAAAACAAATAATCAGAAAAAAAACTGGT
>QMMZ01000061.1 GCA_003647525.1 Deltaproteobacteria bacterium
ATAATGAAGCAAAAAAGCAATTGCCGAACATTATAGATAATAAAGTGCAGAACATAACAGGTGCCGAAGAACTGGAAGAATCTTTAAAAAAAAAATACTGCAAAAAACGTAATATCGGTATTGTATTTTCCGGAGGGCCTGCGCCTGGAGGACATAATGTTATTGCCGGTCTTTATGATGCAGCAAAAAAAGCCAACCCCGAGAATAAAATTTACGGTTTTTTACTTGGACCAGATGGAATACTTGAAAACGAGGCTATCGAAATTAGCGACAGCCTTGTTAACAAGTACAAGAATCTGGGCGGTTTTACAATGCTCAAGACCGGCAGGACTAAAACAGATACAAAAGAAAAAATGGCGCTGTCAAAAGATACATGCAAAAAGCTTGAACTGGATGCTCTTGTAATAGTAGGAGGAGATGATTCTAACACTAATGCAGCATTTCTTGCTCAAGAAATGTTTGAAGACGGCATTCAACTCATTGGTGTGCCTAAGACAATTGATGGCGATATACAAGTAAAAGACGCTGAAGGTAATGTTTTATGCGCTGTATCCTTTGGATTTCATACAGCAGCAAGAGCTTTTGCAAATGCAATAAGCAATCTTTGTACTGACTGCAGTTCAGATGTAAAATACTGGCATATTTGCAAGGTTATGGGAAGGGTTGCTAGCCATTTAGCTCTTGAAGTAGCTTTACAGACCCATGCCAATATGACTCTGATCGGTGAGGATCTGGCTAACTATATTGACAAGAGGAGACTCGAAAAAGCAAAAAAAGAAGGGATAACGGATTATAGCGCTTATGGTATTACACTGCGGCATCTTTCGCGTATGATTTGCGATGGTATTGTTAAAAGAGCTGCTTCCAGGAAAAACTATGGCGTAATTGTCATACCAGAAGGTATTCTGGAGTTTGTTGATGAAATACAGATTTTTATCGTCAAACTTAATGCAATAATTGCTGAATATAACCAGGCACATGATACTGATTTTCACTCGGATTTTCCGCTTCTTGAGGACAAGCTGGAATATTTGCGCAGGCTGGCAAGGCTTTCGCGTGAAGATAATTCGTCTTCGATCTGGAATACAAGGGATGATGATCTTTTCAATGATATACCCGAATTCTTTCAGGAAGGGCTTCTGATAGAAAGAGACAGCCATGGGAATTTCCAGTTTTCGCTGGTTGAGACAGATAAGGTAATCATGGGGCTGGTAAAAAATTATTTGAATATTCTTAAAGAAAAAGGAATTTATAAGCTGGGTATTGATAATGCTTATTATCGAAAGACAATAGTAAAAAGCGAACTTGATCCTGATTACTTAGGCCCCATACTTTTCAAGAACTATGATAAAGAAGAGAAGTTTTTCCTTTTAAAAGAATCCATTATATCTAAAAAAACACTAAAACAAACACTGGTCAAAGAAGGAGCTATTCAGAAAAATGACATAATCCCTGCTCCTGTTGAAAAAATTTATAAAAAATCTGTTCCAAAGTTTGAGACTCAGGTTCATTTTTACGGTTACGACGGCAGGGGAAGTGACCCCACAAGATTTGATTGTATATATACTTATAATCTCGGATTAACTGTTTTTAGCTTGGTAGCTAATGGCGCAACCGGCCAGATGGCAGCCATAAAAAATTTAGAAATGGATTTTTCCAACTGGAAGCCGATTGGAATTCCAATTGCTTCACTTATGCATCTTGAAGAAAGAAAAGGGAAACTATCACTTGTATTGGAAAAAAGTGTTGTAGATGTTAATTCCATATCCTTTCAAGTTGTAAAATCATTGAGAGAAAAATGGCTTGCAGCGGCACCTTGTGAGGATAACTACAGAAGACCGGGACCAATACGTTTTACCGGAAAAAGCGAAGAAGACAGGCCGATAACACTTGTATTGAATGCGCTTGCAAAGCACAGTTGACAAAAATTTATCAATGGGAACCGGCATAAATTATCGGCTTGTATCGAAAAGCCTGAACCCGCTCTTCAATGTGACATTCCTGGCAAATGTCTATTGTCACGTTACGAATGATATAAGCCGGATCCTCTGTTTCGATATGGATCCTGCCGGGCCCGTGGCAGACTTCGCATCCTGCATTTCTAAGTTCAGGTGTCTTTTCAGGACTTATAAAACCCCCGGGTTTCCCGTATCCCGTGGTATGGCAGGCATAACATCCCTGGATTTCATCTTCAGTAAGACCTTTTCTCATTTTTTTTATACTTTCAAAGGAGCGGCTTTTCCTTGCATGACTCTTGAAAGAAATATACTGGGTTTCGTGGCATGGCTTACAAGAATCAGAGCCCATATACCTGTTTTCTTTTTTTTCCTCTGCAAATGAAGAAAATGAAAAAACAAAAAAAACCAGTAAACATAAACTTGATGCAAACCACCATGTTCGGATATAGATATTGTGTATTTTTTTGTTCATACCTTACTCCCATACTGGATCAAGCAATTCTTGTTATAGAAATCAACATCCATATACCAATAACTATAAAAAAGATCCCTGCTCCGATTTGTATATAATTTGGAGGTAAAAGGCGACTTAACCCTGCTCCGAATAATACCGCAAGAAGGGAACTCACAACCAGGGCAAAAGCAGAGCCTAAAAATACAGAAATCTTTGAACTGTAATTAGCTGAAAGGCTTAATGTAGCCAGTTGGGTTTTATCTCCAAGTTCTGCAAGGAATACTAAACCAAATGTAGTAATAAAAAGTTTAAAATCCACGTTGTTCTCCGGTTAGACCTAAGTTGAGCGATTTTTGGGGAAGAGATGTGCTGAGATCTTGATGCATAAGGGTTTGCGAAAACCGCAGGCATACCCGTGGATATGTCGAGGATTTTCGCGAATCCTTGATGCGCAAGAGATCAGTGCAGATCAAGCCAAAAATCGCTCAATTTAGGTTAAAAGTTCTATTGCTTTTTGCACAATGTTTTCAGATGTAAACCCGAATTTTTCCATAACCATATTGCCGGGTGCAGAAGCACCAAATTCATTTATACCGATCACTGCGCCACTGCTTCCCGTATAGCGCTCCCAGCCCATAGAGATACCTGCCTCAACAGCGATCCGTATATTTACATCAGGCAGGAGTACTTTGTCTTTATATTCCTGTGATGTTTTTTCAAAGAGTTCCCAGCTCGGCATACTTACTACTCTGACAGAAATACCCTTTTCTTTAAGAATCTTTTCCGCTTTGAGTGCAATGTGTACTTCCGAGCCTGTGGCTATTAGTATAATATCCGGTTTGCCGTCGGAATCCGACAGAATATAAGCGCCGTTAACCAACTTATCAGCAGAGCTGTAAATTTTCCTATCAATAACAGGAAGTTTTTGACGGCTGAGGATCAAGGCTACGGGGCAATCCGTGGTTTTGGCAGCCAGACGCCATGCTTCTATCGTTTCTGTGGCGTCAGCAGGTCGAATTACTGTAAGCCCTGGAATAGCTCTTAAACCGGCAAGATGTTCTACCGGCTGGTGGGTTGGGCCGTCTTCGCCAACCGCAATACTGTCATGAGTAAAGATATATATTATAGGTAACTTCATAAGTGCGGCAAGGCGTATTGCCGGCCGCATGTAGTCTGCGAAAACAAAAAAAGTCCCGCCATAAGGCCTGAGCCCTTTATGAAGAGCTATCCCCGACATTATTCCTCCCATAGCATGTTCCCTTACCCCGAAACGTATATTACGTCCGTCAAACATGTTTTTTTGAAAATCATGAGATGATTTTATAATTGTATTATTTGAAGGGGCCAGATCTGCAGATCCCCCTATAAGATAAGGTATATTTTCGGCAATGGCATTAAGTATTTTTCCTGAAGCAGCTCTTGTAGCTATTGGTCCTTCATTTTTTGAAAAATCAGGCAGGTTCGCATCCCAGCCTTTATTTAAAGAGTCATTTAAAGAGTCATTTAATTTTTTTGACAGAACAGGATATTTACTGCAATATTCCTCGAACTTTTCTTTCCAGATGGATTCGGCTTTTTTTCCTTTGTTAATGCATTCCTCAAATATTTTAATGACTTGCTCTGGAACATAGAAAGAAATATTTTCATCCCAGCCTAAATTCCTTTTTGTTAATCGAATTTCTTCTTCACCAAGAGGAGCTCCATGTGCATCAGCGGAGTCTTGTTTATTCGGGCTGCCAAATGCAATATGCGTCCGCAGGATAATAATGGATGGCATTGTTGTTTCCGCCCTGGCTTCTTCAATGGCTCTATGGATATCGTCTAAATTATTTCCGTCCTCCACTGTAGTTACATGCCAGTTATAGGCCTTGAATCTCAGGCCAACGTCTTCAGTAAATGTTATGTCTGTATTCCCTTCAATGGATATTTTGTTGTCATCATAAATACAAATCAACTTTGCAAGACCCATGTGTCCGGCAAAAGATGCGGCTTCAGCGGTAATCCCTTCCATGAGGTCTCCGTCACCGCATATCATATACGTATAATGATCTATAATTTCATAACCAGGATGGTTAAAAATTGTTGCAAGATGTCTTTCAGCCAGGGCCATTCCCACAGCATTGGTAAATCCTTGGCCCAATGGACCTGTTGTAGTTTCAACGCCGGGTGTATGACCGTATTCAGGATGTCCGGGAGTTTTGCTTCCCCACTGACGGAAATTTTTTATGTCATCCAGAGTTAAATCGTAACCGGAAAGATAAAGAAGACTGTAAAGAAGCATTGAGGCATGTCCGCCTGAAAGTACAAAGCGGTCTCTATCTGTCCATTCAGGATTTTTGGAATTATGTTTCAGAAAGCATTTCCACAGGATATAGGCCGCAGGTGCAAGACCCATTGGTGCACCAGGATGGCCGGAATTGGCTTTTTGAATAGCGTCCATGGAAAGCGTGCGGATAGTATTGATACAAAGCTCATCAATTTCTGACAAACTATTATTCATAATTAGCATCTCCTTGTTGAGGGAATTAGGGCTCGGTAAAAAATAACCTGGTAGAATTTGCGCCCGAATTTGCCGTAGATTTAATCGATCTGATTGAGCAAAACCGCAGGAATAGCGAGCTATTTCGAGGATTTTTGCAATTGAAGATCGGTTAAAGATATGGTGAAGTCGGGATGCAAAAATGCCAAGTTATTTTTTACCGAGCCCTTAGTTTGAGAATAAATCTTTGGTGGGCTTGATACACTTGTTCTAATTTATATGCAAGGGTTTTAATATATCACACCACGAAGCTCACGAAGAACACAAAGAACACAAAGAAATTATAAAAAGCATTAATTCTAATCTTCGTGCCTTGTGTTCTTCGTGGTTTAATTTTTCCTTATAATCCTGACCGTTTCAAAAAACGCAGTTTATAGCCGTGCAAAGTATAGCGGAAAACATTTTTCGCCGGATTTTCCAGCAAAAGCAGGTGCTGTAAACAAAAATACCAAAGTAATCAAAGTAGTAATTAATGCTTTCATGTTTTCCCTCTATTTATTTAGTTTTTTTAAATTATGTCTTTAACCATGATCCTCACAGCAATGCCTCACGCTGCTAAAATCGCATTCTTTGCAGCGGTTTTTGATACGGGAAAAAAGAAATTTGCCGGCATACCGATAAAGGGTCAATCTAACAGTTTTCTTTTTCGTTATAGTACTCCTATCACTATTCAAGGTTTTTACGGTCATGCAACTAATCTTCAAAAAAGGATTCTGCTATCAGAACGATTCAGGAATTGCTGTAGTGAGTTAGCATAACTTGACCTTTACTTATAAGCAGGTCAGGTGTCAGAAGCACACAGGATGTATGTTTACATACTACATGAAATAAATATTTGCAAAAAATATGTAAAGCGATACTATAGACTTTCAGATAATTAATTTCACAAGGCCAGAAGGAGAAAGGTGTATTAGTTATACGTCGACGACTGATAACACAGTGAAATTATTTATCTGAAAGTCTATAAAAGTAAGGAGGGTATAATCCTGTTATAGATGCGCTGAGTCACGTTATTGCTGCTTATGTTGCTAAACTGTTTGTTTCAGGTTCAGGTAGAATAGTAAACTGGCTTAATCGGGGCGGGGGTATCGGGAAGTTTACGTTATTTGATAAAGGTGTTTTCTTTTACTTATTTCGAGCTGCTTGAGGTATTGATTTCATAGCGATATCGCAACTGTCTGTGAATAAGGATAGATGTTTGATGTATAGCAGGTATCTGTAACGTCAAAAACAGCCGCACTTTTTTGCCGTCCGTGTGCATTTGCCTTGTAGGGCATAGTATTGAATCATGAGCGATTTATTTAGATGCTTTAATTTCAATACTCAAATTATTTACCATATTCTCCCGATACGCCAGCTTTTTACTCTTGCTTTTAAGTTTTCTGTTTTTTGGCGGGACAAAATTAGGAGGGTCTGTTTCTCGACAAACACGTATCGCTGTATGGGAGTAATTTGGGTATTCCGGATGATCAATAGGATCATGTACAGATGTTGCTATCTTTTTATACCTGGCTGTCGTCACATTAAAAGAATAACAACCATCAGTTTTTCTGCCATTCAATCGGTATCTTACATCAACTGGTTCAGAATACCGGTTCCAGTTGCATGAAAAGTCGGGGAATTTAACGGTCTCTGTCTTTATTGAATCCTCTAAAAAATCATATTCTTCAAATGTATAACTTCTATAGAGTTGATCGTCTTCTGTAAAACTCTGATCTTCTGTGCGTCCGTTTATGTGTAAATGCTCAGGAACAGTCATCCTTATTCTTTAAAAGCCTGAAACAGTTGCTCTATATCAGAGCTGTTATTCACATCAATACACAATTTTGTCGACTTGTTCTGGTTCACTAATCCAGCAATTTCTAAGGAATTATAGACTTCTATTTTAAGGCTGCGAGCTTTATTTTGATCAAAGTATACCAGCATAATACCCTCTTCAATGGAAGATGCTATTCTTACAGGCAAACAGAAATACTCTTTGAAAATTTCTTTGGCTAAAGAAAGTGCATTTTTTCTGCATTGTTGAGACGATCTCTGGATGCCCTTTATTTCCCACTCATCAAGAAAAGGTGCACTGTCAAGCATCTGATCAAGATGTTTAGCAACCGCACTATCTTTCTTCCCGGCCTTTTGGTGCAAGAGATTGGTGTATTCCGGTAGCTCCTGTAGCGGTATGATCTTGTTATTGTCAATAAGGACATAATCCATACCTTACAGCGTCAACTTGAGAAAACAGGGTCTTTTCCGCTGGTTCTATGAAGATTTTAGCTTTAACCCAATCATTACCGCTTGGATATTCGGGAGTACTTTCAGGAGACGTCATTATTAGTCCTCTTTGATCATCGCATCTTTTACTTTTTCAGCTATGGTATAGCTTTCAGAAAAAGAAGCTAAAACCTGGTTCACTTCTTCTGGTGGTTTATTTTTAAGATTATAATGAAAATTAAAATTTAGTCTGCGTGTGCCATCCTCAGCATTGTCGAACGTCAGATTGAGAGTATATCCTTTGTCGGTAAAATTAAAACTATAACTCAGTTTAGAAGCCATGTCAGGCCCAAGCATAGCACTCAACTCGTCAGGCAAATTATCTTTTACAGTTTCATCTAAAACTGTGTGAGATGAAATGAAAACTTCTTCCGCATCCAGGATAAATGCAAAATTGTGACCTACGCCTGTAATTGGAGTATGCTGTAGCTGACTATAGATTTCTTCACTGATCTTTGAAATTTTTTTAAAAATCTCAGGATCATCTCTTCTAGGCTCAATTGTAAGCGATTCCTGAGATGGCTTTATAAAAAAATCCTCAAAAACCACCCTGACATGAAATGGAAAGACCATCATTTCAAGAGTAGGCTTGGATGACGGTTCTGACAAAGACGGAACATGCTTTACGAGCCAGTCTGGATGCAGGATCGCTTGATTCCATGCACCCCTGATAAGGATGTTGGTACCTTCTAAAAATAAGCTGCTAATGGCGAGCCTCCCTTTACTTAATAGAAACAAAAATTCTATATTTGTACACTGTTATATTATCAACTTACAAATGCAGAATTAAATACATTAGACCATGAATATTTGTCAACCGGTAAAAAAAATTGTGGAGGGGCTTCATCTGCCGGCTTCTGCCGCTTAGTGCCTTCTCGTCCGGTAAATCACCTCGCAGAATTACACATGCATGTTCCCACTCGTGGATTTCATACATTTCTTTTGTATGTACGGGGGCTCTATGTTCAAAATTTTTATTATTCAGACGAATTGATGTCTATATTCACCCTTTTTAGCCTGAGAAGATGTGGTGTCTCTGGTCGCCCAATCGCGGTGCTGACCGGCATCGTTGGCCTTACAAGCAAGCGTAGCTTGATTGTAAGGTTCACGGTGTCCG
>QMMZ01000062.1 GCA_003647525.1 Deltaproteobacteria bacterium
ATAATCATGCTCAATATTTTGACAGATTCCACAAGAGTAGGTGAATATGCGGCCGCTGCTCGATGGGTAATGTTTTTCGGCATGATGAGTTATTCCTTTGAATTGATCTTTGGCCCTCTGATGGCCGGTCAGCTTGGATTAAGACGCTACAGCCAGGTCAATGTCCTTTTCAGGGCATCAACGCGCTGGGTGTTTTTTCTGACTCTTCCTGTGTGTGTTTTTCAGCTCTTATCAAGAGAGCCTTTGATGCTGATTTTCGGAAAGGAGTTTCTTTCATACGGCCCTGGCGTTTTGGGTATTCTCGTTGTGGGAAGTCTTTTTACTGCGCTGTCTGGTAGTGCAGGGATACTTCTTACTATCAGCAGCCATCAGTATGCAGAACTTGCCTGTTTGTCCGGCAGCATGTTGCTAAATATGCTGCTGAACCTCTTGTGGATTCCCCGATTTGGCGTATATGGAGCTGCCTTCGCTACAATAGTAACCAGTTTATTGGCTGTTTCTACTCGCATCATGATGATTAACCGGTTCTTGAAAATGCATCCATTCAGCATTCATCTTCTAGTACCTGTCGTAGCGGCCTCCATTTTGGTCATTGGTGGACTGTTAGTCGAATCAGTTCTTGATCTAAATAGCGCTACAAAGGTGATAATAGGGGTTGGTGCAGGATGTGTGGTCTCGCTAAGTATAATTGCCACCGGGTTTGACAATAACGATCGTGAACTCTGGCGCAAGGTCAGAAAGAAATTTGAAAGGGATTCCCCGGTCGAATATATGGGTAAATGAGTTGTCATGCTTTTGGGGCATCTCGAAAGTGCGGCATGCCTTTTTTTTTGCACATAATCTCGATATGTTGAAATTGACTGTGGCCCGAATTACAAAGGATAAATACCTATGCAGTGCGATAAACACAGAAACTGGCTTTTAACTATTCTGCAGATAAGGCTGCCGTTTATACTTTGGGGATCTTTTGTGCTGCTTCTTATTATTGGTGCCTTAACTTTCTGTTTCAGGCCGATATATTCGGCAACAACTATTCTCACATTAGATGCGGACCTAAGCAAAGTCTTGCGGAACATTGATACATCCTACCCTTCAACCGTTGTGACGGACTTCATTCGGTATGAGTATTTTGCCACTCACGCTGTTTCTTTAATGAGAGTCCCGCAACTTGCCGAGCGTCTCGTTGAAAAGTGGGATATACGTGACTATCGGGGCGATAAGCTGTTTTCTGAATATCTTATTGAGCCTTCAGTATTTCAGCTTTTATTTTCCAACAATGGGCAGGGTATCAAGGTTAAATGGATTTCGGACACCCAACAGTTTGGCATATCGGGCTTTTCTAAGAAGCCGGAACGGGCTGTTGGTTATTCGAGGGATTATGCCAAAGCCTTCCTGGAAGAAAATTCCGACCAATTCAGAGATACACTGCTCAAGCTCGCAGACCGGTTTGATTGCCAAAGGAAGTCCATTATTTCAAGGATTAACGTTGTAGACGCGAAAATTCGGCAAATTCTTAGTCAGAATAAAACTGCGGATTTGGAAACAGAGATTGAAGGCTTAACAAACAGGATTTTAAATGCAAAGGCAGATTTGGATAATTCCCAGTTTATGGAAAAGACTTATCAAAAACGAATGCGTTTTTTTAGTAGTGAGGCGAAGAAGTACGAAAAGCTAAAAGAGTATGAACAAATAATGGAGGCTAATCCACAGATTCAGGCTTTGAAAGACAAAATTCAGGAATTGACCAGGTCTTTGATAAGTGTCTCAGTTGACTATACACGGAAAAGCCCTGAGTACATAGCGATTGAAAAGCAGCTTAATAACGCCAAAGAAAACTTAAAAAATGAGGCCAAAAAAACATTTTACCATGGAATCAAGAGGAGATCTGCCATATTTGAAACTATTTTGGATTCCATGTTGGATATCAGTTTGAACCATTTGGTATATGAAAACCAGGTAGAATATTATAAATCGATTATGGAACAGTTGAATAAGCGACTGGATGATTTAGTAGCAACGCGGGTTAAAATCAACAATTTAAGGAATGAGAAAGAAAGATTGAACGATATGCTGTCCAGGGGCGATGGAAAGCGCCAGGACCTCGAAGACATCTTGAAAAGACCACTGCCGTTTTTTAGAGTGGTGTCATTTGCCCATATAAATAAAGAAAATCTCAAATATTACAAACACTTTCCAAAGAGGAAACTTATTCTGGCCCTGACATTTATAGCGTCTTTTTTTACCCTTTCATTTCTTGTTATTGCAAAAGAATTGCATGCCAATACTCTTTACCAAGGCTGGCAGTTGTCTGTACTGAAGAGCCATATAGATTATGTTAATGTTCCGGATCTGGACAATTCAGCAAAGAACCAGAGCGGCCTTGAAGCCGTCATTTGCAGGCATATCCACGAAATATGTTTGGCGACAAAGGATTCTCAAATAATACGAATCACCAGCGGGGCAAAAGGAGAAGGAAAGACAACGATTGCTCGGGCCTTGGCATGGTACTTTCAAAAAACGGGAAAATCAGTGGTGATGGTGGACGGTGATTTTGCACACCATTCATTGTCACTTGCACTTGGGTTAGATGATCGCCCCGGTCTGATTGAGTATCTCTACAACCAAAAGGAGATTGCCGACATTATTGTCAAAGGTCAAATCGCTGGCATATCGATAATCCCTGCTGGCAGTCCGCATGTTTTCGATCTTGATACGCCTGTTCTGACGCGATTACAAGCTCTATTTTCTACTCTTAGCTCCGATTATGAAAAAATCATTTTTCTGGACATCCCTTCAAGCGAGAATGATCTTATACTTTCGGACAATTTGCCATCTCACCACGTCATTACGGTTTTGAGATCAGGCAAACATTCGATTTATGAGGTGGAGCATATGGCCAAGATACAGGAAATGACTGAGGGTCAGGCAATACTTAAGGGAGTTATTATCAACAGAATGCCTTTCATAGCAGATATTTTCACACTAAAAGGACTTATCCGATTAGTCACTTACCTTATAATGGAGCCTTTTCGCGGGCGACTTCAAAGGAAAGCGACCAGATGATTACATATTCCGAGTTGCACAGAGTCCCGAGTTCTAATGGTTTTTTGTGGTATATGTTTTCCATGATAGTATCCTCAGCCGCTGTTATCATCACAATAACCTATCCATCTGCTTCACTCATTTTCCTTCTTTTTCTAATAATTTTTGTCTTAATTTATTTCAAGCCAATAATCGGAATTTACCTGTTAACCCTCTTGTATCCTATCGATAGTATTTTCCTTAGTCTGAACCTCGGATGGCCTGAGCACATTCGAATTTATTTGGTCGAGATATTAAGCGTTATCTTATTAATGGTCATGATTTTAAGATATCTCGTCAAATATCATAATATCGACAGTGATTCACTCGTTGCCAAGACCTATTCTGATAGGTGGGTTTTCCTTTTTTTTGCCGCTTTCGTTGTTTGGTCCATCTTTACGGTGTTCTGGTCCGGTTATCTTGACAGAACACTATTCGGCTGGTTTAGGTTCAATTGCCTGTTTATTACTATGTCATTTCTTGTAATTTATTTGGATACCTATGACAAATTTGTGAGACTCATGACGTTCTACTGTTGTGTTGCCGCCCTTTTTGCTTTTATGGCCATCTATGCTACTTATTACGCATTTCTGATCAATTATGTTTTGCTTGTGACACCTAATGTTTCCCTGTCGGCACAAGTCTCGCTTTTCAATCAGACTGGCGGCGTTTTTACCCCTATTGTGGGCATGATTGTTGGTTACGGGCTTTGCAGCAAACATGAATTGGCGATGTTTCTACTAGGCGGAGTTGGTTTTGCTCTCTTCTTAATTAAACACTATAAGTCGACGTGGATCAGGTCTGTCTTGGTTCTTTTGATTTTGCTATTTGAGACGGTCATCTATCTAATCTTTGTCAAACTGTCCATAATCACTTCCTTCCTTGTCCTGGTTTTTATCTGTATGGTTGTTTCATCCTGGAGGAAATCGATTATTGTTATACTGGCTTGTTTTGTTTGCTTGAATGTCATAGCTCTTTCCTGCTCTCAAATCTTAAGGCCGTTTCATATGAAAAATACGGAATCTACTGTAATGAAGATAAAAAAGGCATCTGCAGAGAGTGAATACCAGTCAGGCTCATTCTCACTTCGTATGCGTTACTGGAAAAGAGCCATTGAAAAAATTCGGGAGAGTAATGGAATGGGAAATGGCCCGGACAGCCTGTGGCGGGATGTCAGTTGTTCACCGCATGCGCACAATATTGTATTAACAATGGCCGCGGAATATGGAATCCCATCTGTAATTTTCATATTGGGTGCTTTGTTTTTTATTGCAAAAGAAACTTATTATCAAGTCTTCACAAGATTTAAAGTGAACGACAATATGTGGCTTCTAAAGATATTTCTTGTGGCAACGACTATGTGCGCTTTGTTTGAGTACTTTTTTGACATTTTTATTTGGTGGCAACAGTTGTGGTACATGTTGGGATTGCTGTTGGCTTCGTTTAGATTAGGCCCGTTGAGAAGTTCTTGATTTGAGATATTTCTTAAAATTCGGCGAAATGACAAGAAACTGCTTGTTGTGTACAGGGAGGAGGCTGGAATGAATTTTTGCAAGAAATCACTTAAGATGCGCTTTGATAAACTGAAAATGGTGACAGCGATATTAGTTGTCTTGATAAGTGTTTATCCTATGACAGATGTTTTGGCAGACAGCGTGAACAAGTCCCGTGTTGAAGTTGAAAACGGTATCCCCAAGCTTGTGGTAAATGATCAGGTAATAAACAATATGTTCGGCATCTATATTTATTGCACTGGTGTTGATCCGAGTGAACGGCAGTTTTTGGAGGATATGAAGAGAGTTGTTGACCGCACAAAAGATCTCAATATCCCGATTTTAAGCTTTGATGTGCTTTGGGCAGATTACGATCGTTCAGTTGCTGTGCCCAAGAATGCCGAAGAAGCAGCTAACAGATTCAACACTGAGAATCTTGATGCTGTGCTGGATTATGCTGCCAAGAAAAAAGTCTATGTGATTTTTCAACTTCTTGTTCATAATCACTGGGGTCTTCCTCGTTGGTGGAAAGATTACAAAAACAATAAATCTGGATATCAACTGATTGACAAGACATCCGATGCATCCGGTATCTATAATCGGTTGCAGAGTCCTGTCGCATCTTATCAGAGCGATACGCATCGCCGGCTGCTGCAAGCTCTTATAACCAAACTTGTTAAGCGATATCGCAACCACCCTGCTGTTGTTGGATGGGGAATCAACCCAGGTCCAACCGGAGAAAACGGCTATGCACCTAATTATATTGATCTGCGATTTAATAGAGGACTCCCTGATATTGATCTAAGGATGGCCATGGCGGATTATTCAGAAGAGGCAGTTGAGAGGTTTACTCAGATGCTTAAACGAAAATACGTCAATATAAACAAGCTTAATCAGGCCTGGGAATCTCAGTATAAATCGTTTGTGAAAGTCGTTCCGCCTTTTCCAATAAAGCCGACTATTTCTAAAACCTTCCAAAGGAATGGCGATGACAGACAGTCCATGAGAGACTGGCAGACGTTTCGCTATGAGGCGCTAACGGACGAATGGAGGTTTTTATCTGATCTTGTCAGACGCCTGGATCCTGAAAAAATCGTTATGGGGAAAACAAGCTGGGTTCCTGTGGGCACTCCCACAGGAACGGAAAATATGATGGCTACTGCTGCGCCTGTTAATGAACAGCATTTGATCGATGCGGACAAGATTGATGTAGGTATAACGATGCAAGATTATTTACCCATACCTCTATGGTCTTCAATAATTGACTATATCCATTTCGCCAAGTTTAGCAGGAAACATCATGTGGTTCGAATATTTAACATGGAAAACTGGATAAAAACCGGTCCGACACTGTCTCCAGGTACCAAGATACCCTTAAACCGGTCTCTGTCGGTGAAGGAGGCGATACGGAAGGAGGGCGCCTATATGTGGCTGACCGCTGCTTTGGACAGCGATCCTGAAAAACCGTCATGGTCCTGGGATGAAATTAAGGATTTAGTGCGGCATTCAAGTACCAATGAACTCAAGGAAGTTAGGGCCAAAGATACCCCAGTGATGTTTTACTATGATGTCCGCAATTTAATGAGCCAGTATTATGAAGAGCGTGAGGATCTGAAGGCGAGCAAACTCAATTACCATATTGCCAGAGCTTTTTTTGATGTCGAGGGGCAACCTGAGTATGGGTTTATCAGCGCAAGTAACGTTGCCGAAGGAATGCTTGATGCTAAAACCGTTCAACTGCTTATTATGGTTAACCAGAGAATACTGTTGCCTGAAGTGGTCAAAAATTTGAGCAAATATATATCTGATGGGGGGACGGTGTTGCTGGTGGGCTCCAATGGGGTCTTTGATAATTTGTCCCGGAAAGACAATCTCGCAATCAGGAAATTAGCGCCAAAATTGACGGATGAACGGCTACAGTACCTTTACAATTGGGGGATTCAGAAAAAAATTCAAATTCCTTTAATTGTGGTTTCAGGTGATTCATTTCATTTTGCGAAAATCCCGCTACTGGGGAACCCGGGCGATAATTATCAGATATTGAGAATGGCCTTATCCAAAAAAATAGTCCTGGCAGAGTGCGGCAAACTGGCTCTTGTCAGTGCAGAAAATCTGGGCCGAAGCGATCACAGGGAAATGAAGGACTTTGTGCGGGATTTTGATAGGAATAATGACGGCGTTGTTTCCGAAGGGGAATTTTTTGGCCCGAGTGAAATATTTAAACATCTTGATAAAAATCGTGACAGGAAAATAACCAGAGATGAGGCGAATGCACATCATCTCCAAACCATCAGTCGAACGTCTTTTGAGTCAAGTAATATGGGTAAACATGATGAGCTTTATCTAAAAGGAGATGGGCCTGACAGAGAGGAGGACGAGATGCTACGGCTTGCTGAGACACCGCAACATAGTTCTCCCAAAAGAAATGGCGAAGCGCCCATCAATAAAGAAGGTGCGAGCGGGATTGTAGAGGCGTTGATACCTGTTGCAACAGGCGTTCTCTTTACCGATGATTTCCAAGGAGATGACATCGACATGCAAAAATACCAATTGACGCCTTTTACAAAGCGAGAATGGATATTTTTGGAAGACGGCGCGCTACATATTAAAGGGCATGTTCAGCGTCCTCCTGGAATTTACTTCCACATTGGTTTGGAAACACGAAGGTTCCCTACTGCTGATGTTGTGGCTGTTATGCGGATGAAAGCGCCGACCCAAGCTCAATCAAAGGTTAAGGACTGGGCATCAGTGCTGCATGTATGTAACTTTTGTCCTGATCATTTTTCGGAAGTTCGGTTTGGGAATGTGCCTGGGAGAGGGTTGGTTTGGTATTTTGCTTCCAAAGACGTAGAGCATGTGATTTCTGAAGGCATCGCCGCCTTTGGTCAAGAAAGGGATCGTTATTATACGGTAAAGGTGGAACGAGATGAGTCCACCCGCGAAATGAGAGGTTACGTTGAGGCGCCTGAAGGTTGGGTCAGTGTGGGCAAAGCCAAAGACACCCATCTTTATGCAGCGCGGCTTGAACTCAAAATCGTCACCGGTGCAGATGATTTGAATTTCGACGTCTTTATGGATGATATTCGCCTCTATCCTCATCCCGACCGCAACCCAGTGCGTTTCATTATTACCTCTTCTTATCCATCATTTCAATATCCCGCACAGGGTTCCGACACTATCGAACTTAAGCTATTCCACAGCGATGGGACAACGCTGATAGGCAACGGCAAACGCTTGACAGTTGAAGACCCATTTGTTATTTATATCTCTCGTGAAATCACTTTTCCAATTGGTGCTGTAGTTAAACTCTATCGCGACGGAAGAGAGGTCGGACGTGGGCAAATAAAGGCCGAGAGTATTAATGGCCTTTATCCGGGAGACATATGGGCAATCAGTGTGAAAAGCCCTGAAATCCCAAATACGCATTAAGTAAAGACAGGATGAGGATTAGTCATTCAAAATCAAGGCATATAAAAAAACGGAAGCTCATGGCAAAAAAAAATAAACAATGGCTCTTGTTTTTTTTAAGTCTGTTTTTCTCATTATTTATGGCTGAGTTTGCTGTACGAATCGTTGGAGAGAAACCTCCGCCACCGATTAAAATATTTGATGAACAAACAGGATTTAGGCTTCGCCCAAACATGGAAGGAATTTGGACAGTCGAAAATGAGGCTTACTTCAAGTTCAATTCATTTGGATTTCGTGACCATGAATGGGAGGTTGAGAA
>QMMZ01000063.1 GCA_003647525.1 Deltaproteobacteria bacterium
AACCCTTTGCTTCTTTCAATTAGAAGCGGTTCTTCCATATCTCAGCCCGGCATGCTGGATACTTTTCTCAATGTCGGGATTAATGAAGAGATAGTGGAAGGCATTGCCGCCCGAACCGGAAATGCCTGGTTTGCATGGGACAATTATCGCAGATTTCTTCAGTGCTACGGGATGTCATTTGATATTGAAAGAAACGCGTTTGACGCAATCATAAGTGATTTCAAGAAAAGATCAGGATTGCCTTATAAAAGAGATTTTAGCGGCGAACAGATGAAAGAAATTGCGCTGACCTACAAAAAAATTATAAACGACGCCAAAATTTATATTATAGAAGATCCTTTAGAGCAATTGCACCTGACCATTAAAAAAATTTTTGGTTCATGGAATTCATCAAAAGCAAAAACTTACCGTAAAATTATGGGCATATCAGATGACTGGGGTACTGCCGTCACCGTTCAGGAAATGGTTTTTGGAAATCTTTCTAATTCATCCGGCAGCGGAGTAATCTTTACACACAACCCCAGATGGTCCGGCGACAGCCTGAGATTGTGGGGTGACTTTACCCTTGGAAACCAGGGAGAAGATGTGGTTTCAGGACTTGTTAAAACTTTACCTATCTCTATTAACCAGCAAGAAATAGAAATGAGGGAGACCGACATAACACTTGAAACACATTTCCCCGAAATTTATAAGGCTTTAAAAGAGATGGCCAATGAACTAATCTATAAAAAAGGCTGGACTCCGCAGGAAATAGAGTTTACTTTTGAAGGTCCTTCAACAAAAGATTTGTACCTGCTTCAAACCAGGAACATGGTAATGAGAGAAAGAAAAAAGCTACTAACTTTTGACCCTGAAGAAATAAATAAGGCAAAATATCTGGGCAGTGGTATCGGGGTAAGCGGAGGAGCAATGAACGGCAGGGTAGTTTTCACTCTGGAAGATATTAATAAATGGAAAAAATCTGAACCAGAAACATCTTTGATTCTTGTTAGAGGAGATACCGTCCCTGATGATATCAGGGAAATTTATGCGGCTGATGGTCTTGTAACAGCGCGCGGAGGTTTAACTTCCCATGCGGCAGTTGTTGCTCACAGGCTAGGTAAAACATGCGTTATCGGTTCAGGCAATCTGCTATGTAATGAAAAAGAAAAAAAGTGCCGCTTTAATCAGGTGTTTTTAAAATCAGGGGATTATATAAGTATCGAGGGACGGGAAGGTTCGGTTTATCAAGGTAAAATAAAAGTGAAGGAAAATTAATCAGTGGCTGGGCGAAAACTCAAAACACCTGAAATTATAGTCAGTCGGATGCTATTCTCATATTAAAGCTTTTAGCTATTAGCCGTTAGCTTTTAGCTTAAAAAATCAAACAGATAATACATTCGGCTAACAGCTAACCGCTAATGGCTAATGGCTTTTTCACTAATCTAAAACTATTGCCGGCATTAAAAAAATACTTTTCGGGCAGGCACTAATTACTCAATAACGCTATTTGGGGAGGAGTAAGATGGGAATGAAACTTGGCGTAAATGGATTTGGAAGAATCGGAAAACTTACTGTATGGCATCATGTAGCCAGAAAATGCTTTGATGAAATTATAATTAATATCGGACGGGAGGCCGGCACATCCATTGAGGATATTGCCCATTATGCGGGCAGAGATTCAAATTACGGCCTGCTGCACGGTTTTCTTTACGGTCAAAAAGCAGCGCCTGTTATTCATGATCTGGATGAAAAAAACGGCAGTATGACAATTGACGGTATAAGGGTTAAATTTTTAAGGACTTCCAGGAATCCGCTCGAAATCGGATGGAAGGATCATGGCGTTAATCTGGTAGTTGACACAACAGGGCAATTTCTTGAGCCAACCCTTTCTCCAGACCACCCCAAAGGAGCTTTAAGAGGACATTTTGAATCAGGAGCAGAGAAAGTTATAGTTTCGGCTCCATTTAAGATAAAAGATAAAAGCAAACCAATGCCTGAAGATATTGTAACGACAGTAATGGGAATCAATGATAATGACTATGATCCCAGACGACATAAAATAATTTCAAATGCATCTTGTACTACTACTTGCCTGGCTCATATGATGAAACCTATTCTCAACTTTTTTGGACATAAAAAAATTCTTTCCGCATCAATGGCAACCGTTCATGCAGTCACTGGCTCACAGGAAGTTCTTGACCGTCTTCCAAAAACAGGGACAACCGATCTGAGAAAAAACAGAAGCGTAATGAATAATATCATACTAACCACAACGGGAGCAGCCAATACACTCAGGCTAGTCATTCCTGAAATGGAGCAAATCGGGTTCATTGCCGAATCTGTAAGAATTCCAACTTCAACGGGTTCTCTTATTATTTTAGTAATAAATCTCCAGGAGGAACTGTCTGCAGAACCGATAAGAAGAAAATTAATAAACAATATCTATATGCAAGCTGCTGCTGAAGATCCAAAGAGATATTTGCACTATACAGACATGCAGAATGTTTCTGGTGATATTATAGGAATGCCGATTGCAGCAACAATCATTGAAGGCCATGAAACTCATACCAGAACTGCTAATGTTAAAATAGATTTGAAAAAAGTGCCTGGGTTAGACGAAAATCTTGTTTCTTCATTAAATGAGACAATCATAAGAATTCCTGTAACTCAGTGCGTCATATACGGATGGTACGATAATGAAATGGGAAGTTATGTGAACATGCTTGGTGACAGGACTGTTTCAGTGGCAGAAAATATGTAGGTAATCGTTTACGGTTTACAGTTATCGGTTCACGGTTGAAAGAACTGTGAACTGTGAACCGACAACCGTAAACTCACCTTCTCACCTTCAACCTATCTCTCAGCCTTACAAACTCTTCAACTGTAAGGGTTTCTGCGCGTCGGGTTGGATCTATGCCTGCATTTTCCAGCGCATGCCTGGATGTTTCAGCAGCAATATGAAGCTCGCTGCCTGTAAGAGCATTTTTAAGATTTTTTCTTCTCTGCCCGAACGCAGCTTTTATTACTCTATAAAGAAATTCTTCATCAGTTGAATATTTCAGGCTGTCTCTAAAAATTATTTCAAGAACTTCGAAATCAACCTTTGGTCTCGGAAAAAATTGAGCGGCCTTAACATCTGCAACTTTCTTTATATATGCACAATAATTAAGCATAACCGTAAGTCGTCCGTATTCTTTGCAACCCGGCTTAGCTGTGATGCGTTGAGCAAGTTCTTTCTGAAACATAAGAATTGCACGGCTTACAGTATTTCTGGCTTTTATAAGTTTAACAAGAACCTGGGAAGAAATATTGTACGGCAGATTTCCTAAAACCAGTATTTTACGATTAGCTTCTTCAGCAAATTCCTCAATATTAACTCTCAGGATATCTTTCTCAATTAAAATAACATTAAAAACGCTGTTTGAAGTAAGTTCTGTTTTTAACAAAGAGATTATGTTATGATCCTTCTCAACTGCATAAACCTTTTTTGCTATCCGGGCAACAGGGATGGTAAGGGCTCCCAAGCCGGCCCCTATCTCTAAAACAACATCTTCCGGCATTACCCTGCAACGCTTCACAATCATTTCCGAGGTAGCAGAATTTTCCAAAAAATGTTGGCCCAACTGCTTCCTGGCATGCATTTGCCAGGCGGCAAGTAGTACTCTGGGTGATGTTACGTTCAAGATTTTTTTCGCAACCGAAGTTTAATAAATATTCTGCGGGTTATAAAATAGGCCGCTATACCAGGGAGAATGCCAAGAATAACTCCACCTGTAATCATAGCAATAGTAACATCCGCTCCCAGTTTTAACAGCTCTAAAATCGACTCATATTCTATATTAAAAGGAGCTGAATTACCAAGAATAGACATCCCGACATCGTAGCTTCCCTTGTAAAATAAAGGTATAGTAACAGGATTGCTGAACCATACACCGATTGCGGAGGCGGCTTTGCTCCCCCGTAAAATAAATGCCAGACCTAAAGCAATAACTGTATGAAAAGGAATGGTAGGAGTTACACTTATAAATACTCCTATAGCCATTCCACGAGCAACATAATGTGGATCGCCATTAAGCTGTTTAAATCGAGTTATAAAATGACGGATTTTTTCTCTCAAATTCATTTAATTTTACCGTGTCTGATGGTTTAAATCATTACTAGAAACTAACATCAAAAATTATTAATTTCAACATTCATTATTTACTACCTTCAACAGGAAGATTTCTTGACTTTGTTTATATCATTAAGTAATATTTATTAAAATATGCATATTATTTACCACTCACCCAAGGAGGATCTCATGCCAAAAAAAAAGGCAAAAGCAATAAGTTTCGATGTAATGGTTAAGTTTTTTCTGCGGCATTATGATATCCCGACAAAAAAAGATCTAGTCGGTCTTATGACAAAGATAGATCGTCTGGAAACACTGATTAAGTCAAAATCAGCGCCCGGCAAAAGCAAACGTTCAGCTAAAGCTACTCCTAAAAGAAAAGGATTCGGCCCTACATCTTCTTTAACAGCTTCTGATATGGTCATGGAAATTATTATGAAATCCAGGCAAGGTGCGGATTTTGCCGGAATTCAGGCTGAAACGGGCTTTGGAGAAAAAAAACTTAGAAATATTATATTCAGGCTTAACCAGATAAAAAAGATTAAGCGCAAGAGTCGTGGTGTATATATAGTCTCATAGATATCTTCGATATGCTGAATTATTCATATATGCATACATAAAAGGTTCGAAGTGTTCATAATTTGTAGCCGTTCACAGCTTGAAACTTGAAATTGGAAAATAGAACTCACGAATCAGGCGGCTAAATATCACATCTCAAACAAGCAACTCCGAAAGATAGTTATAGACTTTGGATCAAAACAATCCCAATATTAAAGAAAACGACAATATCTGCGGCTATTTAATAAAAAAAATAGTAGAGCTTAAAGAAATAAGATCGATTTTATATGATATAAAGCATACTGTAACTGGCGCCAGACATATCCATTTAAGTAACAATGATAAGGAAAATACTTTCTGTGTAGTCTTTAAAACAGTACCGACTGATTCAACCGGTGTTGCACACATCCTGGAGCATACTGTTCTTTGCGGTTCAAAGAAATTCCCCGTACGTGATCCTTTTTTTTCCATGCTGAAAAGAAGTTTGAGCACTTTTATGAACGCATTTACTGCATCTGACTGGACTATGTATCCTTTCTCCACACAGAACAGGAAAGATTTCTACAATCTAATGGATGTGTATCTTGACTCTGCCTTTTACCCTGACATTAACGAACTCAGCTTTAAGCAGGAAGGACACCGCCTTGAAATTGAAAATAATATAAAAGTCCCCGAGTCATCTCATTTGGAGTCATCTCATCTGGTTTATAAAGGCGTAGTTTATAATGAAATGAAAGGCGCCATGTCATCACCGGATCAAGTAATGGCCCATGCCCTGTTAAATAAGCTGTACCCTGATACAACATATAGCAATAATTCAGGCGGTGATCCCGCTATAATACCCAGTTTATCCTATGCTCAGCTTAAGGCTTTCCACAAACGGCATTATCATCCGAGCAATGCTTTTTTCTACACATATGGGAACCTGCCTTTAAGAAATCATCTGTCTTTTATTCAAGATAAAATTTTAAAAGACTTTACAAAAATCGACCCTGAAACAGATGTTCTCTCTCAACCCCGGTGGGATAAACCCATAAAGGCAATTTATCCCTATTCTATTGGTAAAAATGAAGATCCATCAAAAAAATATCAGACTTGCGTCGCGTGGCTGACTGCAGACATAAAAGATTCTTTTGAAGTACTTGTTCTTACTCTACTTGAACAAATCCTTCTTGGAAATTCAGCATCGCCGCTGCGCAAGGCCTTGATAGATTCAAAGCTTGGAACGGCTCTCAGTGACGGAACAGGGTATGACTCAAATAATAAGGACACCATGTTTGTCTGCGGGCTTAAAGACGTTGAAAAATCCGTGTCAGGCGAAATCGAATCTATCATTTTTAATGTTTTAAATGAACTCGCAACCAAAGGAATCGATAATAAACTCATAGAGTCAGCTATTCATCAGGTTGAATTTCAGCGCAAGGAAATAACCAGCATTCCTTACCCTTATGGTCTTCGCTTACTTTTAACTTTTTGCGGCAACTGGCTTCACGGAGGCAAGCCCGAAAGGGTTATGCAGTTTGATGCTGATCTTCGCAGACTTCGTGATGAGCTTTCTAAATGCGCTCTGTTCGAGAACCGCATAAAAAAGTATTTTATAAATAATTCTCATAGAGTTCTTCTCACTCTTGCTCCTGACCAGATGATGGAAGAAAAAGAAAAAGAACGGATTACAGAAGAACTTGAAGTTATAAGAGCCGGCTTAACACAATCAGATATTGAAAAAATAAATAAAGATGCTGAAGCCTTAAACAAACTGCAGGAAGAAAAAGAAGATGTTTCCTGTCTCCCAACGTTAGAAATCGAAGATATCCAGCCCTATGTTCAAACTGTACATGAATCTAAAACATATTGCAGGGATGCTGCATCTTGTTATAATCAGCCTACCTACGGCATTTTCTACTTCTCTTCAGCAGCAGGCGCAGGCTTTTTGCAAAATCAGATGCTTCCTCTTGTACCCTTTTTTTGTTATGCCTTCTCCAAAACCGGTACAAAATTAAGAGCATATACGGATTTAGCGCGGCTGATTGATGCATATACGGGTGGCATTGGTTTATCATCTCATGCGCGCACCAATTTTGAAGGGACAGGTGCTGCCTGTATGCCTTTTATAACATTCAACGGGAAATGCCTTGTCAGAAACCAGAGCAGAATGTTTGAAATAATTGAAGAGCTTTTATATGAATTTGACTTTTCTGATCTGGATAGATTAAAAAGCCTTCTGCTTGAATACAGAGCAAACATGGAATCCATGATAATTCATAACGGTCATAGATTAGCTATTTCTCTTGCCTCAAGAAATTTTTCAACTGCCTGCGCTTTAAGCGAAACATGGCACGGTATCCACCAGTTACAGACTATTAAGAATATAACCGATGATCTTACCGATAACAAACTTGAATCTGTTTCCGACGATCTATCATCTATAGGAAAAAATCTTTTAAATAGTACTAATTTCAAAATTGCGCTGATTGGAGAAGACAACGCTCTTTCCAGTGCATCTTCTTATGCTTCATCAATACAAAAAAAACTTAATGAAACATCATATGCAAAGCCGGCAAACGGTTTTATTTCTCCTGAAATAAGCCTTGATGATGAAATTACCAGGGAAGGCTGGAGCACGCACTCTGCCGTCTCATTTGTATCCCTTGCTTTTAAAACTGTGCGCATGGAGCATGAAGATGCACCTGCTTTGTCGGTAATCAGCAAGCTGCTCAGATCGCTGTACCTGCACCGGGAAATTCGAGAAAAAGGCGGCGCATACGGCGGTTTTTCAATATATAACCCGGAAAACGGCATTTTTTCCTTCTGCTCTTACAGAGATCCGCATATAGTATCTACTCTGAAAGTGTATGATGACGCGATGACATTCATTAAATCAGGAGATTATGCTGAGAATGACATCAAGGAAGCGATCCTTCAAATATGCTCAGAGATAGATAAACCGAATCCTCCAGGCCCTGCTGCAAGAAAAGCATTTTACAGAAAGCTGATTTCATTGTCAGATGGTGCTCGAAAACGTTTCAAAACAAATCTTCTTTCTCTAAAGCGTAACCAGGTAATAAAAGTTGCAGAAAAATATTTCAATCAGTTAGAAAAACAGGCTGTAGCAGTAATATCCTGTGAAGAGAAATTAAAAGAGGCAAACCAAAAGATCAAAGAAAGTCCTTTAAACCTTTTTAGAATTTAGAAAGGATTTCCTGACACTTTTAACCTCACTTCTCCAAACCCTTGGCCATTAGCGCCGCACGGCTATAAACGGTGAAAAAATCGCAAAAAAAAAATCAATAATTACTTATTGACCCAATATTTTCCGGTCTGGCTTGTGCATTGATCTTTGGACTTTTTGCTTCAACAACATTTAGGGATTTAGGATTATGCATGAACTGAGCAGCTCGGGAAAATAATTATGCAGACGGTACGGCGCAGATTGAAGATATTTTTAGCCCTTTTTCTGGTAGTAATGACAGCAGGTACGGTTGGTTTCATGGTCATGGAGGACCTCTCGTTTTCTGAGGCCTTTTATTATAACATCGTTACCATGTCGACGGTGGGGTA
>QMMZ01000064.1 GCA_003647525.1 Deltaproteobacteria bacterium
CTACCAACGTAAGGCGGGACAGCCTGTAAATTCAATCGGTTAGCAACTCCTTAGATTTTGCTTGATTGTGGAATTGCCATAGAGCCAAAATGGCGAAAAGTGTCCCGCTTTAAGTTGGTAGCCCCTTTTAGTAACCCAAGCTCATATTTTCTGCCTACAAACATCTGATGCTTTTCCCAAGATATTTTTGAATTTTGCGGCTATACCAACATATAGGCTTGACGTGAAGATGATATAATGTCGTTTACAAGTCAAGATTAATTCCACTTTTATATGACTTGGAATTGACATTATGTTGATTTCGAGAATGAAGCTTTTTTATACATTATTGACTTAAAATCAATATTTAGCGTGGTATTGCGGAGGAGATCAACAGGATGAAAAAACTATCATGTCAATCCTGTTTGTCCGTTTTGATCAACCTTGAACCGTGAACCCTTGAACCGTGAACCTGAGTAGTTACGTTACTTTTAAATCCAGTATTGCTATCTTTTTCCCTTTACTGGTTACATAAGTGTGTATCTCGAATTCTTCGTTATCTCTTTTTGTCTCCGTGCATTCAAAAATTAATTCTTCTCCGCAGGAAACCGGTGAAAAAAACTTCGCTGTAACAATTTCTTTTAACTTTACATTTTTTTTACGCCATTCCTGCAAAACAACTAAAACAGCCTGTATTTTACAAAAACCAGGCAGAACGGGTTTTTCAGGGAAGTGACCCTGAAAACCTATGAACTCTTCCGGAAGAAGAAAACGGGCAGATACATTGTTAATGTCTTTTTCAGTTATATCAGACAGGTAGTGTTTAATTTCCTGCATAATTCTATTCATGCCCGGATCTCCAGTAGTCGAACAATAAGATTATATTTATATTGATAATGTTTAATAATAATACCGGCAGGATAAAGTTTTCCCTTCGACTTTTGGTATTCATAATAAAAAACACTCCAGACTTTCCTGTTATTTTCGTAATAGTTTTTTTCGATCAGAACTTTATCAGCACCGGCAAAGACATATTCCATGGTACCTGATACCTTCGGCTGCCTGAAAATGATTGTATGTTTTTTCTTAACAACATTAGCGCCGGCCGCTGGTATGCAGTCAAAATAAGCCTTTTTGATGTTATTGGCTACTGCGTTTGCAAAATCGCGGTGACGTGTAAACTCTTCAATCGCAAATCTGCAATCAACTCTATCTTTCTCCATTGATAATTCAAAAAGAGTGCAGCCTCCTATTGGATTTATTCCAGCCACTGTAAAAGATTTATTTTTAATGTCTGCAGCGATATAACCGATAGCAGGAGGAATGGAATGCCGTTTGTACATAAATTCAATGGTGGTTACGAGCTGGAATTCAGACGGCAGGGAACCGGCAAATTGCTGGCGAACTTCTGTTGGATCGAATAATTCAACTGGTACAAGCGCTGTTTTTTGAAAAGGGATACTGGCGCAGCCAGCTAAGCAAAGGATATACAGTACTGCCGTTATAATTAATAATTGAGATTTATGCCCAATTCTCCCTAATTTGTATTCTTGCAATAATTCACCACGGATTTTCACGGAATTACACTGAATTATCAAAATATTCTTCTCAACATCGCGAATGTCTCTGCGCCAAAATTGAACAATAACCCTACTCTCAATCGAATTGTTTTAAGATAATTGATCAACTGGGCTTCATCCTGATTTGTTATCTTTTTTATAGCCTTGTTTTCTATGGTCTTTGTATACTTCCCGCACTTCCTCTGTCTAACCGTAAACCGTGAACCCTGGAACTGTGAACCTGAGTAGTTACAGTGTTTATAATTTTCAGTGAAACTCCGTGTTATTCCGTGGTAAACTTTTACGTATTCTTTACCCATAATCTATAAAATGATGGGATGACAATTATTGAAGAAATATATCCAAATAAAACACCTGAGACTATCGTAGCCCCAATTGAAAATAATACCGGATGGTTAGCAAACAACAATACTCCTGCGCCTATGAGTGTTGTAATTGCCGAAAGCGATACAGCCATACGTGTCCCTGTTTTTAGGTTGCGTGAGCATGTATAAACCATGAAGATTCCATAGTCAATGCAGAGACCTAAAACAACCATAGCTGCAATGAGGCTGGGCGCATTTAGAGATAAACCGAGAATCGGAATAATTCCCATGACCGCTGCTGTGCCTGTTATAACCGGAACAAGGGCAAGAGCCGTCATTTTTATATTTTTTAACAACAGGCAGGTTAGCAAAGGTATCATTATAGCAGCAATTCCCGATAATAAAATTATTTCTGAGGACACAGATTTCGACAGCATACGTGAAAGAACTTTTCTGGAGACCAAAAAAGTCCCTGGATAATGGCTGGATATCGTTGACATTGCATTTACATATTTATCTTCATCAGGAAAGAAAGACATCACTTGCAAGCGGTTATTCTTATCTATTACAAAGCGTTCCTTCAGCCTTTTATAAATTTTAATTCTTTTTGGTTCATCTTCAAGAATCGTACACGCGTACAAATTATCAAAAAATGGAGAAAATGCGTCTTCGGAAAAATTATAATCACTTCCATATGTTGAGATAAGTTCCCTAAGCTTTTTTTCTTTTCCTTGTTTCCAGAATTTTTTCCATCTATCAACATTGGTTTTGCGTGTTTGTTTTGAGGGCCAAATCGCAGCAAGGCTTGAAAAATTATCTTCTCCAACCATCGTCTTTGCTTCCTCGTAAATTTTTTCATTAACCTTGAGCGCTTCTTCCAAACTGTTCCCTTGCACAACAAAAACTGCCGGACTGGTTTTATTCACCCATGTGCTTTGAAATTTTTGTTCTGCTTTAATTATTTCTATTTCACTACCGTCAAACTGACTGATTTCGCTGTTAAATGAAATTTGCTTAGACAGTATCAAAGCGATAATCATAAAAATTGCCCAGCATAATACTATAAATTTATCCTGTGTTTCTGGTTTTTTTAAGGGGCGCTGATTTACATGTTCCCCATATTTTTTTACAGTATGTTTGAATCTATTATATTTTCCTTTAATTATAAAATGAGGCAAAATAAACAGAGAACATGCAAGACACAAAATAATACTGAGAATAGAAAAAAACGCGAGTTGATGATATCCTTGAACGCTGGAGAAGAAAAATGAGGCAAAAACGCTTATGGTTGTTAATGCGCCAATTATCAATGGCCTTGCAATACTGCTAATTGCTTCCTGCCTGCTGTCTCCAGTCCGCAGTGCTGTATAAACGTGAATTCCATAATCAACGGCAATGCCTGCAATAACTGCCCCCATTCCGATAATAAAATAAGACAGCTTGTTAAGTATTAAGTTTGATATATTGATGGAAATAATAACAGATGCAAGTGGTATTAGAAAAATTATAATTGCACCCAGGTCTCTGAAAACGACTATGAATAATAGAATAAATGCTGCTGAGGCAATCATCAACGTCAACCGGATGTCGCGCTTTATTACATCTTCATTACTGACTGTGTGAAGATGGCCGGCGATGATATCTGCTGAAATAAAGTCAGGCAGGATATTTAGACGATCATTTAAATATGATATCAGCTTCCGGGAGCCGAATCCATCTGTGAGATTTACCGGAGTGTCAAGAACAAGCATGGCATGTTTTCTATCCTTGCTTATGAAATAACCATTCTCAACAGTTACTTCATAGCCGGCAGAAGAATAGATTTTTTGCAGCGAACGCAAAATATTTGAGTATATTCCAAGTGGATCAGATCGAATAAAAGGAATTGCAAATGTGCCTGCCGGGGTTAAAAATTGCCTGTAGTTATTTTGTAAGCTTTCTTTTACTCCTGAAGGATTTATTCGTTTTTCAATTAGTAATAGATTTGGCTCGTCGATAAGTTGCGGAGCATACTTCAGGAGTTCGAGCATCTCTTCCATTACATTGTTTTCAGAAATTCCGCTTATAACATCGGTAACAAGAGGCGGGCCAAGAGATTCCTTTAGCTTTTTGACAGCAGCAATAAGGCCTTTTGTTGTATGTTCAGGAGATGTTAGTTCAAGAGAGAGAATGACTTTATCCGAAAGATTGGATTCGCGCAGGAAACGGATACTGCGGTAAGCCTCATCATTCACGGGAAGCATCAGTTCGATATTATTATCAAAACTAACTGATTTGAGTCCGATAATCGCTGCGATAATTACAACTGCTGCCAGAACGGCTACCAGCCATTTGCTTCGCTGAATACTGCCATATAAACGAAAGAAATGATCATCTAACACGCGGTTCAACCTCCCAGGCGGCTTCATCAAGAGGAGTATTTAACTGCGTATTGACGAATGTAAGGAGTGTGCTGTTACTGCTCTTTTCTTTGATATATATCTGGTGAATATAACGTTCATCATCCCTGAAAATAACTGTTACACTGTCAATGACATTGCTGACTATTGTATTTTTTTTAGGAATAAATTTAAGGGAAACAGGTTTTCTTTTAAGTATAATTATATTGTAATCTTCTGTCATTGAGGTGTATTTGCCTGAAAACCAGTCTTTCATTTGTGAAATTGCAACCTGAAATGCAGGATTTTTAGAAAGAGATATTCTCTGGGTTTTTTTCGTGTTTTCATCCCATTGAGATAGAATGTCGCCTTTTATAACCATGGAATAGCTTAAAGGTTCTATAATATGCCAGGCAAACAGTTCAGGTTTTTGAAGAAATATCATTCCTTTCAGTATGATTTTTTCTTTAAATACAGCGAGCTCTTTTTCCTGAACAAACTCGGTTTTCAGTGTACGTATTTCAGATGTTTTATCTTCCAGCCTGTGAAGGACTTCGTATAAATCCGGACCAAGGTTTTTATGTGTTTTAATGTCGGATGGTTCAGCATAACAATGTATGGCAGATATAACTAAAAAAAGAATAAGTAATACAGCGGTTTTTTGCATTTATATACTCCTGGATTCAGATATCGTACAATTTGAATATATTTTTTCTTTCAATGTCACTGAGTATTCCGGTAAACGGACTTGAAGATCGGAGTCGAGTCGATTCTTCAGAGTCACTTTCAAGTATGTCCAGAATTTGTTCTTTGCTATATTTATCGAGAATATATTCCCATTCAATGACCGATGGCATCAGACTTTTTCTTCTTTTTTTCCATATCTTTTTCTTCCTCATTTTCGGCATCTAAATCCTTAAAAAGAAGATTCTGGTTTCCGCTTCGTTCATGGTTAGTCTTCCAATGCTAATTTATCATCCTTATCCAGAAGATTTTGCTTCGAAATAACGCTTCTGCCCAGTTCTTTTTCGGTTTCTTTCCTGGCATTTCCGGCAACTTTACCCCCGCGCCGGGCAACCTTTTTATTTTGAGGAAACGTATCTGGTTTCTCTTTTTTGGAAATCTCTGTGGTGACGCGCTCGCCGAGCATTGTAAAAATCAGTTCCAAATCATCCATATGGTCGCGTAAATTGGCTTTTGATTTTTCAGGCAAATTCTTATACTTTTTATAGTCACCCGGCGTCATTCCAAATGTGGCTTTGGAGATCTCGGAAGTTAAAATGGCAAAGTCTTTTTGTTCTTCAATTCCGCGCTCTTTCCATTCATCGGTCAAATTTTGCCGTATGGCAATGCCCCTTAATCTTTTGTCAATCCAGTCTTTGGGGTAGCCTTTTTTCTCATAAGTTTCCTTCATTCTCTGTTGGGCAAGTTCGGGATTTTCTATCTCGTCAAGCCGGTCCTGACCCACCTGCGCCAACCATCGTTTGAATGGTTCTGCCTTTTTGGAAGGAATTGACTGGATTAAGCGCAGAGCGCCTTTGGTGTTGGCACAGTCTGTTTGACGCATTTTTCCGTCTTGGGCTTGTAATTTCAACTGTACCCAAATTGGGGACAGTTGAAGATGAACGAATTCTCTTTCCTTCACCTTGCTCCAATATTGCCGTGGCGTAGGACTGTCGGTTAGAGCGGCGATGATATCCACCACCGAATAATACCATTCATCTTCGTGCCAAATTCTGCGGATTTTTTTACTCCGAAAAACAACGAGTTTGTTGGATTGATTATTTTGTTTCTCTTTCATTATAATTTCCCGTCAAACGCTTTTTGGATTTCCAGAAAATCTTTTATATCAGAACGAAGCAAACTTAAATCAAGACCATATTTTGGTGGCAAGTCCACTGTCCGAACGTCACGATGCTGCAGTATTGCATCGGCTTGCTGATGATTACAACGAACTCGAAAAAGACTCAGGCCTGGCTGCTTAACACTATCTATTTTTTAGTAAAAGCGTACAGCAGTCTGCTGTCAAGCAACAGATTTAAAGCGGTATGGTTCTACATAAGTGAAAGGGATGCGCTTTGTCGGAGATTCCTGAAAAAACGATAGTTTCAAAAATTGATTAACAGGCCCTGTCATCAGCGCACGAACCACTATTTCGCGCAAATTGTTTGGCAATTCCTCAAGCTTATCAAGAGGATAACTACGCGGCCCATACTCCGTACGTTCCGAAAGAATCGAAAAATGGAGAAGTGTCAAACTGACAACACGCCCACTTGTCTGATTGAGTCGCAGCAGAATTTGGTCTGTAAGTTCAACACCTGTTGCTGGCTCATTCTCTCCAAAAAAGATGTCCAGCATATCTCCGTTTTCATCATATACCAAGCGTATCGTTTCCCCACTTGCGACCTTTACCTCCTTTCGATGTAATTTCAAATCGCTCATACTCTTACCTTTTCGGCACAATATAGTTTGTCCAGCCTGTAACCACAAAATTGTTAGAAACGTAATTGCCCACCTTGTCCAGTTGGGTTTTGAAAATGACAACGACAACGAGATGATTGTTCTCTGGTAGTAACGCATCAAACTGCTTGAAATAACGATATTCGTTGGGTATCAACGCATCTTGCTTGCGCCGTCCTGTCCGTATAGTATCAAGAAACTCGTCAAAATATGGTTCCAATTCAGGACGCGACTCCAGAACATGATACCAACGCTCATAGGTCAAATAAATCGTGTTGTTGTATCGGTCTTTAACTGTCCACTTTTTCATCTTTCAGCCTTCGCAATTTGCGGGCATTTCATGATGATGCATGATTTAGCGGGGGCGCCGACATGCTTTATCGTTATATCAACCAGTTCCTGGAATATTGCTGGCTGGTGGATTTTTCAATCCGCTACATCCAAGCCTCAGATAAATCTTTCAGTGCAGTGGATTAGTCTCTTTTTAGGATATAACGAGGTTTGGAATTATGCCAGACTTTTATTTCTCCTTGCGCAAGCACCTCTTCATCCCTGGAAATTGTTCCTTTTATTACACCAAAATCGCCGTATTTTGCATATTTGTAAACAGATATAGTCAATTTGTCTCCAACTTTTGATTTTTTTAGAATTTTGAAATTTTTTGCACCCAGCAGGAACCCTTCCGGCTCCGACTCTGATATGCCAAGATGCTTAAAACCGTTGAGAGCTGCTATTGATTGTGCCATCATTTCAAGATAAACAGCATCATCAACAATGCCGTCTTCTCCAATAAACAGCATGTCTTTCTGTATTATTACTGATACATCTGCACATCTTTCAGATACACTGACCAGTGTATCAATAACTTTCATCGGGGATTTTTGGGGGATAATTTCATCAACTGCGACAGGCAAATGAACAATTTCATCCTGCCGGTCAATGTTTTTCCAGCACAAAGGATCTGAGGCAAGATAATCGCCGGTTAATTGATATGCAGCTCCCCGGCAGCCATAACAATACTCAGCTTTTTCACAGGTCCTGCAGGGTCCCTTTATTGTATTGAGATGATTCTTTAAATCACAGAGAACCTCGCTGTCTTTTATAATATTTCCGAGCTGTTGTTTGCGAATATTGCCTATTGGTATGCCAACTCCGACACAAGGCATAACATTGCCGGTTGAGGTAACAAGGCAGGAAAACTGGTGCCGCAGACATCTGTTCCCAACCAGTGGCGGTTGTGGATCCCAGTCTTGACCATACTTAGTGCGATCAATCTCTGAAATCCTGGTAAAAATATCATAGAGTTCTTTTGGGTTAACATATAACCATTCGTTATGTTTTGCATTTTCTTGAGGTGTAATAATTTCGAAATAGGGAACTATCTTCTGATCTCTAAGCCACTGCCACATTGTAATCAGTTCATTAATATTATGCCGGCAGATAATCGTACTGGCAGCTAGAAATTTTTTTTCTGAAGGATATCCTGCCTTTTTTAAATTATGCA
>QMMZ01000065.1 GCA_003647525.1 Deltaproteobacteria bacterium
AAAGAGAACAAAAACCAATTGATAAAGAATTTCAAGCGTCCTGGGTTGGCAAGGGAGCACACAGCAAAAGCTATATAAAACCATGTACCTAAATTGAGCGATTAGCTGTTAGTCATTAGCGTTTAGCTTTGAAAAATCAAGCTATTACGTTAATTAGAAATTGCACACAATGGGTGAAAGCTTGTAATAGCAAAACATTCTGTAATCATTAAACTAATAGCTAACCGCTAAAGGCTAATCGCTCAACTTAGGTTAGGGTAGAGTGTTTTTTTAAGCCATCAAATACTAATGTTTCTGGAATGCTTTAGTAATGAACAAGGAGAAACAATTGGTTAAACCATTAAACAAGGAACAAATAGAAACTTCCAAGACTTTGTTAGGTAAAAATACAGTAGATATGCTCCTTCAAGTACATGAAGATGCATTATGGATACTAGAAAATCTCGGAGTGGGCTGTAAACAGCCGGAAATTCAAAAAGCTTATAAGAAGTATGAATCTGAAGGCTTGGCGGTTTTATATGAAGACAGGATATTTGTTACTTCTGAATTGGTTAAGCAATGTCTTAATAATGTTCCGGGTCTAAATGAATTTTTTGTACCTCTGAACAGTTTTTTTATCGGCGGAACTGCGCCATATGTTTATGATGACAAAGCAGGAAAAGGGGGCGTTATTCCTACAGCAGAGCATGTGGTTCGTATCGCTCAAACTGCCGAAAAAAATAATGTAGTAAGCGGTATGGGCAGAGGTGTAAAATTAAAAGACGAAGTCCAGCAAATGAATATAATGGATGAGAACTGCAATAAGCCGCTTTATTTTGCCGTAACCTCGGATAGATCTCTTACAAGGGCGGTAGAACTTCATGAAAAAAGAAAGAATATTATGATTGTTTTCTGCCTTACCCGCCCCCCACTTGAGGTCAATGAAAACTTCTCAGAATATTTTGTAAAAGTTGTAAAGGCAGGCTTGCCTGTATTTATATCAGCAATGCCAATGGCCGGCATAAGTGCGCCTTATTGTTATAACGGGGTTCTTGCTATGACCCACGCTGAAGTTTTGTTCGGCATATGTGCTGCTCAATTACTCAATCCTGGTGTAACATGCGTACATGCAGGTTTTCCGACCATTGCCGATCCCAGGATAGAATATAATCCCAATTACGGTTTAATAAGCCATAATTTACTGAATATCCTGATGAGCCATCTTAATCTAATTCTTGATATACCAACATTCCAAAGCGCAGGAACAACCCATGAAGAACATCCTACGCCTAAAGCATATGATGATGCAAAAAAAGGTCAGGCTCTATGTCTGAAATATGGATTTCATATGATCCGGCATCCATTTTCTTTCCTTCGCTATCTAATTGATTTCTCTTTAGAAAAACTTGAAAAAAGCATTGAAATCGCAGAAAAAATCAGTCCTGAAGATGCCTCTAAAGTCGAGATGCCGGTATATGACGAACGAGGGATGGAATCTATAAAGCGCAACGGCCTAAAAATGTATATGGACGACCCGCTTACTACAGCAAATCTTGGAAAAATTTTTGTAAATTAAAATAATAGAGCCGGTTTCAAAACGTTTCAGTTTGTTCAAGGTCAAGGAAGGCTAAAATTTTAACCAGAGGAATACATTGAGTATTTCGAGGATTAAAATTTAAGCCTGACGCAGAGATTGGGCAAAATGGGACGTTTTGTAACCGGCTCAGGGAGTTTAAAATATGCCAAGCATAGCAGGTATTATATCACAACATGGAAGAATCAGTTTCAACTCGACAAAGCAAGTAGGTAAAATGCTGAAGTATATGCGCCATCGTGGTTCAGATAACAGCATTATACGGACTCTTGCAGATGATAGAGGTGCTTTGGGAGCCAATGAAATCAATTTAACTCCCGATAAAACTTATTGTACTTCAATTGAAGAACTTCCTTATATACTTTTTGACGGTGAGCTTCAAAATGACAGGCCTGAAGGTCAAAGTGATATGGAGTTTTTTAAACAATATTATGAAAAGTATGAAAAAGATTGTTTTTCAAGGCTTTATGGAAGCTTTTCTTGCGCAATCATTGAAAAGGATGAAGAAGTGATTCTTGCAAGGGATCATGTTGGCGCAAGACCTCTGTTTTTTGGTTCAGATAACGGCACTTTTTATTTTAGCTCAGAAATGAAGGGGTTAAAGGATCATGTTCAGTTTAATATAGAGGAACTTGCTCCAGGCAACTTATACAGCTCAAAAAAGGGAATGAAAGAATTTGCGCCCTATTCTCCTGAATTGCCTGAATTTAATGATATAAAAGAGGCTACAAATATTCTGAGAGATCTTTTAATAGAGGCTGTTAAAATAAGAATGGATGGAGTTGGTGGAATCTCTTTAAGCGGCGGTCTGGATAGTTCTATTATAGCAGCCATAGCCAAAGAATTTAACCCAAATCTAAAAGTTTTTACTGGTGCAGTAAAAAAAGCTCCAGGTCCGGATCTGGAAAATGCAAAGTTAATGGCCAAATATTTAGGTCTCGAACACCACATTTATTTAATCTCAGATTCAGATGTTGAAAATTTCATCAGTGATGCGGTATGGTATCTGGAAAGCTTCGATGAAGACTGTATCTCCGGTATTATTTCCAATTATTATGTATCAAAGATAGTTAAGGAACACACAAACTGTATTTTTGTAGGTGAAGGGGCCGATGAACTGTTCGGCGGTTATCGTATGGTTTTGAAAAATCCAAAAGTTAAAAGTGATGAGCAAAGAGAACGGCTGGCAAAAAAGCTATTGGAAATAGCTTATAACACCGCATTAAGGCGACTGGATCGCGCCTGGATGGCTAATGGAGTTCAGTATAGAACTCCATTCCTGGATAAAAAAATAGTTGATTTCAGCCAGAAGATTCCCATGAGCTGGAAAATCTATGGAGAAAAACAGATTGAAAAGTATATCTTGAGAGAGGCATTTAGAGATATCCTTCCAGAAAAAATTGCCAATCGTGAAAAACTAAGGTTTGCCATGGGTGTCGGCATGGACGATATCATGGGTGAACTCATCTCCGATAAAATTGATCCCCAGGAAATTAAAATGAGGCCGAAGGCAGCCTATGGCTTACCATTCGCTTCTTTTAAAGAATTGTATTACTATGATGAATTTTTAAAACAATTTCCTCCCTCCTATGAAAAACAAACCGTTAGATGGGATCCTTTTAAATAATGTAACTACTCAGGTTGTCTGGTTCACGGTTCACGGTTGGCTACTTTTCGCTACCGTTCAATCTTCATCGTTCTCTAACCTTTGAACCGTGAACCTTTGAACCGTGAACCGTTATAACTATTGAGGTATATTAAATGTCTTTTCCAACAAAATATAAGTATGTAATTATAGGTGCAGGCATACATGGATTGAGCACCGCATATCATCTGGCAAAGGAATTAAAACAAAAAAAAGCCGGGTCCGGCAAAGATATTCTTGTTATCGATAAGGCAGCGATCGGAGCCGGTGCTTCAGGTATTGCATGTGGTGTAATAAGGAATAACTATTTTCAGCCGGCCATGCGTGAACTCATGGCTCATAGCGTTGCTCTTTGGGAAGAAGATGCAAAAGGATACGGTTATCACCCGGTAGGCTATATGCAGATATCCTGCGAACCTATGCACGCCGATGTGGCTAAAATTCATGAACAGCAGCAGGAGATAGGCTATGATTCCTTGTTTATTGAGGGAGAAAAAGAATGTCTGAAATATATGCGAGATAATATTTTTCATGACTGGCAGGCTAAGAACATTACATCTGTTTTGCATGAATTAAAAGGTGGGTATGCACACAATACAAAATCACTTTATCGCCTTGCCGACAAGGCCGAAGCTGAAGGCGTAAGAATTCTCACAGGGGTTAGGGTAACCGGATTAAAAACAGACAATAATTCTGTAACCGCTGTAGAAACTCAAAAAGGAGATATTAAATGTGATTATGTAATAATTGGGGCAGGACCATGGGCTAAAAGCTTCTGGGACATGCTTGATCTGCCAGATCAAATAGATATCAAAGATAATGACGGCAATATTCATAAAAACGTTAAGATATGGACATACTGGTGCCTTGTCGAGGGCACTCTTGGAGTTCCGCCTGACTATGCCATGAATAACGATGGCAAGATGCCTCCGGTTATTCATGTTGATACTGACGCGCCCTTATATTCAAGTGAGGACGGCACGCTTATTACTGACAAACTGTGGGGTATATATTATAAGCCTGACTTTCATTTCGGTGGTGTTCAGGGAGGAGCTGCTCCATACATTGTTGAAGGAGAGGTCAAGGTTGATCCATATGGTATTGATTCCCCGGATTTTGTTGTAGGCCCTGATTTTGTTCATATGTGGACATCCGCTCTTGCCCACTGTCAGAAAAGGTATGAGAATAAGTATCAAAACTATAAGAATGAGCCATCTGGAGGCATCGGCGCGTTTACACCTGACAATTTCCCTGTTTTCGATACTATGAAAGACAATTGTTATATGATTCTCGATTCCAACCATGGTTACAAAATGATCGGTGTCGGCAAACTGGTTGCCAAAGAAATTACAGGAGAAAAACAGAGTCTGCTCAAACCTTTCAGATTTGAACGTTATGCCAAAGGGGAACTGCACCCTGTTTCCAACAGTCCTTTCCCGTGGAGCTAGTTTTAAAAATTTTCGACCTGTGCGGTTAGCCATTAGCGGTTAGCCGTTAGCATTGAAAAGGGGCGGAATATCAGTTGCTTCTCGCTTGCTATCTCAATTATATACAGGATGAAACATATAGAGAACTTAATCAACAGGTCAATGAGGTAAATAGGATGTTAAACAGTTTTATCCAAAAGCTAACCGCTAATGGCTAAAAGCTAACCGCACAGGGAAAATTTTTGGAGAAAAAATGGATCTCGAAAACTGTAATCTTTTGGAAAAAGTACATCAAGACGCATTAAAGATTTTGGAAGAAGTAGGAGTTAAATGCACATCTACTGAGGTCAGACAGGTCTTTGAAGATACCGGTCTGGCTGCTTTTGATGAAACCACAGGGCACCTCCATATTCTGAGTCCACTGGTTGAACAGGCAATTACTACTACCCCCAAAAGAGATAAGTACTGGATTCCGGAAAACTCATTCGGAGTGGGAGGTACAGCTCCTTTTGTCTACGATGATGACACAGGTGAACTGGTAGTCCCGACTTTCGAACACCTTGCAAAAATAGCAAAAATAGTAAATGAAACAGAAGTAATAAATTTTATGGCAAGAGGGGTATTGATAAGAAACCAGGAAGTAAAAGTAATAGATACAATAGTTGAAAATTGTTCAAAGCCAATATACGTTGCAGCCGTAACTGATGAAGGCATAGCAAAAGTTCAGCAGGTTCATGAAACCAGAGGGAAACTGACAGTACAGTTTTCCATTATAAACAGCCCTCTGACTCTTATAGAAGGAATGATAGATCCTTTTTTATCCTGTGTTCGCAAGGGCATCCCCATATATGTTTCAACAATGCCCATGGCGGGACTCTCAGCGCCTTATAGTATGTCCGGACTCTTGACTTTGACTCATGCTGAAGCCTTATTCGGGATAACCCTTGCTCAACTGGTTAATCCAGGCATAATGGTCGTTGATGCAGGCCTGCCTTCTATTGCTAATATTCAGAAAAACTATTCTGTTGATCTTGGTATGGTATCTCACAATATCGCCAATCTTCTTTTAGAAAAAATAAACAAAAAACTTAAAATACCCTCCATACAGACTGCATGTACAACAAATCAGGAAAAACCAAATGAAAAGTCCGAGAAAGACGCGATTAATGGCTATGCATTGATGAAAAAACACGGCTTTCATCAAATGAGGCATGCTTTTGGTTTTTTAAAGGAACTTGTTTCATTTTCCATAGCAAAGCTTGAAAAACATATAGTTCTCTGTAAAGAAACCATACCCGACCAGGCTCCTGCCTATGAAATTGAACCTTATGATCCTGAAGGTTTCGATGCTATTAAACGAAATAGCAGCCAACCCAATTATATGCGCGATGACCATACCCTGAAAAATACAGGCAAATCTTTTTTAAACTGATTTATACTTGAGTATTGACTATTTTTCGCTAATTATCTATTGATTATAGACTTTCAGATAATTAATTTCACAAGGCCAGAAGGAGGAAGGCGTATTAGGTTATACGTCAACGACTGATAACACAGTGAAATTATTTATCTGAAAGTCTATAGCAGTTTAATATTTTAGCCACTTGGTAATATTTTTCTTAACATTTTAGCTTTATGAAACAAAAACCGGACGTGCATGAAGCGGATATATTTTCAAAAGGCTAAATTATTACTATTTTTCAATAGGTAAAGGTAATCAGCAAATGAAAGTCGCTACTTATCAGACCGATCCTGTATTGCTTGATATTAAGGCAAACCTTGAAGATACAATTTCAAAAATCCATCATGCCAAAGAAAAAAAAGCTGATCTGATTGTATTCCCGGAATTGGCGCTGACAGGATATTTTGTTGGAGAAAAATATCATGAAGTGGCTCTTAAAATAGAGTCTAAAGAAATAAAAAAGATAGCGCTCGCAACAAAAGGAACAGCAGCAATAGTCGGTTTTATTGAAGAATCCAAATCTATGAATTTTTATAACTCTGCGCTTATTGCTGTCGATGGAGAAGTTCTATTTGCATACCGCAAGTTAAATTTACCAAACCATGGAGTATTTGAAGAAAGAAAATACTTTTCTAATGGGAAACGAGTATCAACATTCAGGTTGCTTGGCTATAATTTATCGGTCTTTATTTGTAACGACATGTGGCACCCTGCCCTGCCTTATCTTGGAATATGCCAGAAAGCAGACATATTTATAACTATTTTAAACTCATCCCAAGGTTCTATGGGAAGCGAATTCAACAATATTGAAAGCTGGAAAATCATAAATAGATTCTATTCGCGCGTATTTGGAATTTACAATATATGTGCAAACCGTGTCGGTATTGAACGTTATTTTGAAAAAAGAGAGAGCATGAAAAATACGGAAGAAGATGAGGATGATCCTTATCGGTTCTGGGGAGGAAGCGAAATAATTAATCCCTTTGGCAAACAAATCGCCAAAGCCGCACTTTATAAACCAGATATGATTTTTGCTGAAATTTCGAGAGATTTACTCCGCCGGAAAAAAATTCTGCTTCCCTACCTGAGAGATGATGAACCACACTTTACTTGTCGTGAACTCAACCGCATTTTATATGGTAAAAAATAATCAATTTATATGTTTTCTCTTTACTTGATTATGATTTATTGATATTAAAATTTTTAAAATGATTTAAATCATATTGATTTAAATTTTAACATACTGGTTTTACATGAACTTAGCGCCATTCAGGCGGACTTTTTTGACAGGAGGTTTATAGAAATGGATATAAGCAGGAAATTGGGAATCTTGGTTTTTTTTGGTGTACCTGCAGTTATAGGCGGCGGAATTACTTATGCTTTATTCGGCGACAGCTATACCGCTGTATTTATATATGAATTCCTTCTTTTATTAACGGCCGGCATTTTTGTCGGCAGGTAAAGAGCCTGTCCTTCAAATTTATACGCTATAGACTTTCAGATAATTAATTTCACTGCGTTATCAGTCGTCGACGTATAACGGAATACGCCTTTCTCCTTCTGGCCTTGTGAAATTAATTATCTGAAAGTCTATATATCTTTCGTATAACATAACAGCCCATGGCTCTTCTGTTAAAGCCATTCCGCGATTGTGCCCCTTGCCCTCCCCGCTGAGTGATGAGTGAGGGGGAACTGGAGGTGCTATGCAGAATAAAACTCCCCGTGATATTATTCTGTGGTTTTTTCTTGCCGTTTTTCTTGTTTCAATATTCATGATGGGCTGGCTCTTCTGGCCATTCATATCAATTATTGTTCTCGCTTCCGTTGTTACAGGTATTTTCAACCCTGTTTACAAATTTATAAGAATTAAAGATAAAATAAATCCTCCTTTTGCATCATTTTTAACCTGTATCATTATATTTATTGTCCTGTTTGTTCCTATAGTCTTTTTTGT
>QMMZ01000066.1 GCA_003647525.1 Deltaproteobacteria bacterium
CCACACTGGTCTCAAGTGCATCAATTAAAAGATCTTTATCTGCATCCTTAATTAATGCTATTTCTGCAATATTCCGTAATCTTGTCATCGGTGTTCTCAAGTCATGCGCCACATTATCCAAAGAATTTTTCATGTTGATAATCAAACGGTTAATATTTTCCAACATTTCGTTGAATAAACCGGTAAGCTCATCAACTTCATCCCCAGTCATGGGACGAGGTAGTTTTGTTGTCATTTTACCTATTTCGATGGATTGAACTGATTCTATAACCTTTCGGATGGGTTGGAGGGTAAGGTATGAGAGGAATATTCCACCAGTAAGACCAAGAATGAAAAGTAAAACCATGATCACAATGAAAATTTTTCGAAACTGTTCGAGTACTTTTTCTCTCCCTTCACTGCTCATACCCACTTGAATCCAGTTGTCGTTTGGTGACAACATAGAATTTAGTTCCAGAATATAATTTTCTACAGTGGCAGCTATTTGTATCCATTTTTTGCTATTATCCGGAAAGAGTTTTTCGATATGTGACAAATCAAAATTTTTCCATTGGTTTGGAAAAAAAATTTTCAGTGTTTTGTTTTTATCGTCTGCAATTCTTATAAAAAGTGGTTTTGATCTGTTGAAGTTGTTGTTCTCTGCCACAAAATTTTCAACGGCAACGATTCCGTCAATTTCATATATGGCCGAAATTTCGTTCAACTCAAGCAAAATCTCTTCATGATCCTGGTTTTTTAATGTTATTGAAATAAAATAATAAGTAATCAGAAAAAGAAAAAAAGCACTTAAAATAAAAAAGGTGGAATACCATGCAGAAACTTTGAAACTGAGTGTTTTAGTTAGATCAAGAAGGCTTTTTAAGGACATATCCAACACCTCGAACCGTCTGAATCATTTTTTTATTAAAATCTTTATCTATTTTGCTTCGGAGTCTGCAGACCAATACATCAACGACATTTGTTTGTGGATCGAAATGGAAATTCCAAATATGTTCCAGTATCATTGTTTTAGAAACAACACGGTTTGCGTTCCTTGCCAGGTACTCCAATAAGGAAAATTCTCTTGGCTGAAGCTCAATTTTTTTACCAGCCCTGACAACTTTTCTTTTTAAAAGGTCAATTGAAAGACTGTCAATCGTTAGGCTTCCAGACTCAACAAATCCAGTTGATCTTCGAATTAGGGCTTGAATTCTGGCCAATAGTTCTGAGAAAGCAAATGGTTTTGTTAAATAGTCATCCCCCCCCCTTTGTATGCCTCTAACCCGATCGTCTACTGAGCGTTTGGCGCTAAGGATAAGAACAGGCGTACTAATACCTGTGTTCCTAACCTTCTCTACAATGCTCAAACCATCAAGTTCAGGGAGCATGATATCAATAATCATAACATCATAGGGCTCTGTGATTGCCATATGAAGTCCATCTACACCATTTGCAGCATGGTCGACGGCAAATCCTACCTGCTTGAGGCCGGCAATAATGAAAGAAGCAATTGAGATATCATCTTCAACGATAAGCAATCGCATTTTTAGATCCTTTCTTCGGTTTAAAAACGTATATCCCAAACTGTTTTGAATAGTTTCATAATAATAGGGATGCTAATTCTTTAGTTCGTCAATTGAGCATTCCCTTATATCTAAGAATATAGATTTATAAAATATTGTCAATAAAGGGTTAAAACCTTTCAAAAAAGTAATCTTCAAGAAAGGTTTCTGTAATGTTGTATGTGTATGATTGGTTCAGAACATACAAATTATAATTATAAGTTTGGGGTTATGGATACATCAAAAACAATGTTCACAGATCAGTCTAAAAGGCAAACCATTATCCTTATGTTTTTGATTTTTTTATTAGTTGTTGTTTCTATGGGTTGTGAAAAAAAAAACACTTCATCCGACCCTTCTATCGTAGCCTCCTATGAAGGTGGCAAGATCACTCGAAAGGAATTGGAAGAAAATATCGATAAACTGGTTCAAAGAGTAGCCCCTGAGATGATTAAAGAGATAAAAAACAAGGAGTTGTATAAGCGTCTTATACAGAGTCTGGCCGTTGATAAAATGGCAAAGGTAATGATTGCAGAAAAGCAGCTGGAAAAAAAAGATACCGTCAAACATGCCATGAAACACATATCAGAAGAATTAAATATTAATGAGATGCATTCCCGTGCCCATGACAATAAAATTAAAGTCTCAGAGAATGATATTAAGATCTATTATGAAGAAAACAGGGGAAAACTTGACGAAAGACCGCTAACGGAAGTGAAAGAGGATATTCGGGAAATTTTAACTGAAAATAAAGAAACACAGTATTTTAAAAATTATCTGGAAGATTTAAAGAAGAATGCAGTGATCACACGTGAGGATAGACTTCTCGAAGTACCGTTGCCATCCAAGACAGATCTGACAATATATTATGAACAAAATAGAAAAAAGTACGGCCCTCCTGAAAAATCTTTTTCTGAAGTCAGAGATGAAGTTTTACAAGATCTTAAGGAAGAAAAAGAACGGGATTGGTTTGAACAAAAAAAGAACCGAACCCTTTTTACTATTCATGGAAAAAGAAACACAGTTGGTGAATTTTATGAGGAATTTAAAGAATTGCCTTTCTATGAACAAGAAAAGTATCAGGAGTATGAGGCCAAGATAGGGTTGCTTGACAGGCTAATTGAAAGGCTTTTGATCGTTGAGGACACCACCGATCAAATGTTGGACTCTGAAACAAAAGAAGACGTTACTCATGCAAAAGAAGATATTTTAAGACAGCTTCTTCATCAAGAGGAGGTCGATGACAAGCTTGAAATAAAAGATGAGGAAGTAAAAGCTTATTATGAGAAGCATAAAAAGGAATTCGTAAAACCGCCCCAGATGAAAATCAGCTATATTCGAATAAGTTCCGGACAGACCTCTGAAGAAGAAAAAAGAAGCGAGGAAAAGATAGAACAAGCATATAAAAAATTGAACCCGGGATTTTTCCAAGAAGGGGATACTTTTGAAAAAGTGGTCAACGAATTCTCAGAGGATACTGAAACTGCAAAAAACGGTGGGAAATTGGAGAAATGGATATCCGAAGGAGAGAATATAATTGAAGAAATTGCATCACACAGGTTTCATGAAAATGTCATGGGTCTATACGTAGATGAGATAAGTCCACCATTCCAGTTTAGCGGCAGTTGGTACATCGTTAAAGTCCGGGAAAGAAAAGAACCTGAGATAATGACATATAAGGATGTCCAGGGACATATCAAGCAAGCACTATTACAACAAAAACATGAAGAGCTGACATACAGTATGAGTGAGACTCTTTTAAAGCAGACGAACCTTGTTATTTACGATGATGTCATTGAATCAATGTTAAAAACAAATAAATAGGAGGTCCTCCAGTGTTTATGAATAGAAAGGAAAAGGCACTTGTTATAACCATCTGTGCTAATTTTTTCCTGATTGCACTAAAATTTATCCTTGCCGGCATGTCCGGAAGTTTGGCATTAAAGGCAGGTGCATGGCATTCTTTTTCTGATATTTTTATTTCAGGTATGGTCCTGGTTGGACTGGTTTTATCAAGGCGTGAGGACCTGAGCCAGTCTAAAGGAATCAGTAGAATTGAGAATATCGTATCGATTCTTGTTTCTTTCTTTATTTTATATATAGGGTATGAAATATTTCAAGAAGTTATCAAGGGAGGTGAACGCATCCTCAGTCAGGTTCCTATAGTTATAGCGGGAGCTGTTTTAACGATTATAATAAGCTATTTTATGGCCCGCTATAAAATTTTTGTTGGCAAAGAGACTAATTCACCGAGTCTGGTTGCAGACGGATATCATTCCATGGTGGATATGTACAGCTCGATTATAGTTGTAGTTGGTCTGACAGGCTACCTGGTAGGTTTGAAAAATATGGACAAACTTGCAGCCGTCATTATTGTGATTCTTATTGGGTTGGCCGCAGTTGAAATTTTCACAAGTTCATTTCAGGCATTACGGAAAGGCGGTGTTTCGGATACAACCCACACCAGTTTGCATATAAAAGCCCTTGAGACATATTTACGACCGATCAAGTTTTTTATTTTACCGATCCTGATTGTTATTTATTTTGCTTCAGGTATTTATGTTGTTAAATGGGATCAAGTCGGTATTGAAAAACGTTTTGGCAGGCCGATTGAGACACAGGTCGCCTCGGGAATCCATTATCGGCTTCCATGGCCAATGGGTCAGGTTGATTTAGTTAATACGGCCAACATTAACGCAGTTGAAACTGAACCTGCTTTAATGCTGACGGGAGATGAAAATCTAATTGAGGTTAACACGTCAGCTCATTATTTTATTGAAAATGCAATCAACTACAGATATAGGGTTAAAAATTCGGATGCACTCATTAGATATGCCATTGAATCTGCAACTCGTCAAATAGTAGGTCAGGTCGATATAGATTCCCTTTTGACCACAGAAAAAGAGGGCATAATTGCGCAAATTAAAAGGCTTACACAAGAGATATTAGACCGGACCCTGTCCGGAATCAGGTTGTCTAGCATTCAACTACTTCAGGCGGTCCCTCCCCAAGACGTCATCAATACCTTTCGAGAAGTTGCTAGTGCCTGGGAGGACAGGGCCACCTATTTGAATGAAGCAATCGCCTATCAAAACGAAATTGTACCGGCTTCACGAGGGAAAGCTGCTGAGATTATAGCAGAAGCCATCGGATACAAAAATCAGAAAGTAAATCATGCAACAGGGGAAGCCCAAAATTTTCTTGATCGATTAAAAGAATATAAAAAAGCAACAGATGTAACACAAACCCGGATGTATTTAGAAACGATCGAAAAAATTTTAGCAAAAACAGATAAATTAATCGTTGATTCCCGCATAGATATCGGGAGTACAGATTTGTGGTTTGTTAGAGGGCAAAATGCTGAAAAAATTTTAGAGGGAGTAAAATAAAATGAGTATCCGAAAAATTCTTCTGATCGCAGTAATAGCAGTTGGTTTTGGTGCAGTCAATTTGATATTTTTCCAAGTCGACTTAACGGAATATGTTGTTGTGACCCAGTTTGGAAAACCGGTTCGTGCTGTTACAGACCCAGGCCTGAACTGGAAATTGCCGGATCCGATCCAAAGTATCCAGCGGTTTGATAATCGGCTGACAGTTTTTCTTCCCAACAAAGCTGAGTTTTTAACAAAAGACAAAAAAAACATTGTGGTTGAATCATATCCAGCCTGGAAAATAACAAACCCGATTGAGTTTTTAAAAACAGTTAAAGATGTTTCCGGAGCCCAGGCGAGGTTATCTGATATTGTTTCTTCTGAATTGGGGGTGGCATTTGGTAAATACGACCTGACAAGTCTTGTCACAACCAACAAAAAGAATATGAAATTAAAAGAAATGATGGACGGTATCACCCGTAACTCAAATGAAAAGGTCAAAGATTACGGAATCTTAATTGTTGATGTTCGTCTAAAGGTACTGAGCTTTCCTGAAAAAAATAAACTGAGCGTATTCCAGCGGATGAGGGCCGAAAGGGAAAAAATAGCACGAAAATATAGATCAGAGGGGTCTGAAGAGGCTTCTAAGATCAGAGCAGAAGCCGATAAAGAAAAGACAATCATACTTTCGAAAGCATATGAAAAAGCACAAATGCTAAAAGGGGAAGGTGATGCCGGTGCAATCAGAATTTATGCGGATGCATTTCAAAAGGACCCTGAGTTTTATAAGTTTTTAAGGTCTCTCCAAGCATATGAAAAGTTCATTGATAAAAATACAACAGCTATTTTACCAACAGATTCGGAGCTCCTGAAATATTTTGCAAGTCCGAAGAAATAGCCATCTGAGTTTAGGGGGATAGTAAAAAAATGGAAGAAAAAAAAGTGTTGGTAGAAAGTAACAATGTACCCAAAAAACACAAAGAAAATTTAGCAGTAAGAGATTTGTTTTTTGAGATGATGAATCGGTTGGATAAAGTAATCTTAGGTTTTGTACAAAAGGCAAAGCGATTAATTGGATTTTTTAATAGCCTATCTCAAAAAAATGACCCCGACAACAGTGCAGTTAGTGACATTCGTCAAGCATTTTCTCACCTGAATTTAAAATTATTGGGATATGCCTCTGTAGGTCTGATTATCTTTTTTTATTCTCTCTCCGGTACCTATATCGTTAATCCGGGAGAAGTGGCTATTGTAAAATTATTTGGACAAGTGACCAATAACAATGTCGGGGAGGGAATTCACTATCGATTACCTTGGCCTGTTTCTACAGCAGATATTGTAAACATCTCTACAATCCGTAGAGAGGGAATTGGAATTATGCTGCCGGAACATAAATCCATTCACTCTTCACCAGAAATTGTTCAATTTCTTACTGGAGATATGAACATTATTGATATTCAGGCAGTTGCCCAATATCGTATCAAAGATGCCCAGGCTTATTTATATAATGTAAGTTATCCTCCCTACCTTTTAATCAATGAGACCATCCGAAGTGCTATTACCGAGATTGGAGGCAACATGAAAGTTGATGAAATTCTAACTATCGGTAAGGAGCGGTTACAAAGTTTGATACGGTCAAAAACACAAAAGATACTGGATCAATACCAGCATGGCCTGGAAATAGTTGGTATCACATTAAACAAAGTATATCCTCCAGGAGATGTCGCTCAGGCATTCAGGGATGTGTCAGATGCAAAACAGGATAAAGAAAAAACAATAAATGATGCCCGAGGTTATCAAAATACTGTTATTCCTCAGGCACGTGGTGAAGCAAACAGACTCTTCAGGAAGGCTGAAGCTTATAAATCTGACGTGATGAACCGGGCCGGCGGGGAAGCAAATCGATTTGAAAGTATGCTGGCTGAATATAAAAATGGGGAAAAGATGTATCCGGAAAATGAAACCCGTTACAGATTATATATGGAAACTATGGAAAAAGTGATGGGCCGGGTAAATAAATATATGTTGGATGTGAAAGAAGGACAAAAATTAAATCTTAAGTTTTTCGAAAACTAATCATTATGAACAAAAATAATCTATTTAACATAAAAAGAGGTTTACAAATGAAGATTACAGCAACTACTCAATCAAAGATTTCATTTCACAAAATGTTTGGTTTATGGACGATGACCGCCCTCATATTGATTCTATCAGCACTATTTTGGGTACCACGGGCGCTTGCAACAGGCACCATTCCCGAAAGTTTTAGCAGTATTGCCAAGAAAGCAAGCCCTGCAGTTATCAATATAAGGACAGTGCAAACGATTCAAGGAGGAGGCCCTGTTTTTAGACATTTTTTTAATAGCCCCAATGGAAAAGATGATCCAAGAAATGAATTTTTCAGACGGTTTTACAACGGTGCACCACAAAGAGAATACAAACGAAATAGTTTAGGATCCGGGTTTATCATAGATAAAAAAGGATATATCGTCACCAACAATCATGTTGTAGACAATGCTGATGAAATACAAGTGATTATGAACGATGGAAAAGAATTTGATGCTAAGATTTTAGGACGTGATCCTAAAACCGATCTTGCTGTTTTAAAAATTGAATCGGATCAGGATCTGCCAACAATTCAATTTGAAGACTCTGATAATCTTGAAGTCGGTCAGTGGGTAGTCGCCATTGGAAGTCCGTTTGGTTTAGAACACACGGTTACGGCGGGAATTGTCAGTGCTAAAGGACGAGTTCTTGGTTCTGGGCCTTATGATGATTTTATACAGACAGATGCATCTATTAACCCTGGAAATAGTGGCGGACCTCTGTTGAATTTGGATGGTAAGGTTGTGGGAATAAATACTGCGATTATCCGGCACGGCCAGGGCATTGGGTTTGCGATTCCAGTCACTCTTGCAAAAAAAATAATCGAGCAACTCAAGGATGACGGTGAGGTCACCCGAGGCTGGCTTGGTGTGGTAATACAGAATTTGAATAAAGACGTGGCGGATTACTATGGCGCAAAGGATGCCAAAGGAGCACTGGTGATGGATGTTGTTAAAGGGAACCCGGCAGATGAGGCGGGTATTCAGCCCAAAGATATCATATTAAAAGTGGATGATAAAAAAATAGAAA